>CALHUZ010000345.1 GCA_938039305.1 uncultured Saprospiraceae bacterium | reverse complement strand
TAATGCAACTGACTACCTCTGGTCTGACGGATCAACAGATCCTATTCTTGTAGTAAGTACTACTGGGACTTACAGTGTAGTTGTCTCTAATGAATGTGCATCTGCCATGGACGAGGTTATTGTGAATGAATCTGCCTGTGTAGATTGCAATGTGTATCTACCTAATATCATCAGTTTATCCTCACAAACAGGAAATTCTAATTTTGAAGTAGTGAGCAATTGTCCTTTTATCAGTTACTCTATTGAGATATTCGATAGATGGGGAGGATTGATATACACGTCTAATGACCAAAGTCAGTTATTGGGCGGCATCACAAATGGACAACCAGTCATAAGTGGTTCTTATGCTTATATTGTAAAGCTCAGCTATATAGAATTTGATGAACTTATAGAAGAAGATCATACTGGAACGATCACTGTTATCCAGTAGCATCTTATTCAGTTGAACTAACTGATCAATTCCATTCGGCAGTGATCAGGAACATAAGAGTATTTATTTTTCAAATTAGACTTGTAATCCTTCGTTACTACAAATCCCAATCTTTTATAAAGGTCCTTTGCACGAGGATTTTCTTCTGAGACATCCAATACAAAATGCTTGCTTTCTGACTTCTCTTTCAAAAGGTCAATCAGCTTTGTGCCAAAACCCTTCCCTCTAAAGTCTGGAGTAATACTTAGATGAGCCAATGCTACTTCTTCTTTAATTGGGTGCTTAATTATTTTTTCTACTTGCAAGCCTCTTCGACCGATGCCTAAGCTGTTGAACTTATAGAATTCCAATATCCTCTTGATGTCAGAAGCCATAAAAGTTGATGCTTCTTTGGCATCAAAGATACTTCCAACACCAACCATAATACCATCCTGATATAGTGAGTAGTGATTCTGATACGAGAATTCACCTCCTTCCTTTACAAAAGCATGCTTTAAAAAGTCTTGTGCTCCGACTTTATCATTTTTAAAAACGTACTCGAAGGCATCTGGACCAGAAGCATATATCAACGGGACTGCTAAGTCGACTTCTTGAGGGATGGACTTCCGAAGTTCTACCATTTCCTTAGTTTCCTACTTAGCTTTCAGCCTTGGCCCAAGGGCCAGTAATCGCTATAGTCAAACCAGGCTTTTGAATATTCACAAATAATGTACCTCCGTCCGGAGAAAACACAGCTCCTGCAAACTCAGATTGATAACCTACATTCTTTGCAATTACGAAAGTCTTGCCTTGAGGTGTAACACCTAAGATTCTTGGTGTTTTCAAATCTTCACAGATGACCAGATCGCCATTAGCAGCAATGGTTAAGTTATCACAACTTTCTAAAATATAAGAGTTGTTTGGCTCCAAGAAAAGTTCTATTGTCCCAGGATCTTGCTCCTCAGCACCCTGCGCTTCATGTAAAGATGGTGTATACCTAAAGATCTGCCCTTGTGCTTCTTTTCCTCCATTTGTGCAAGCGAAGTAGATCTCATCTTTACCAAACCAGATACCTTCTCCTCTCGCGAAGACAGCTCCACCCATTGCTTTTCCTCTTGCCCGCAGATCATCAAGTGGCGCTTCTACATTATCAATATCCAACCATTTCACCTGGTACTTTTTCCCTTTCTTCATTCGCTTCTCACCAGTAGTTGTCCAGTTACGAGTATCAAATGGTTCTCTTTCTAAGATAGACAAGATCTGCAGCTTACCGCCTGCACTCAGCTCTCCCTTTACATTGGGTACATAGCGATAGATCATACCGTCAGGACGGTCCTCCGTTTGATATACAATACCCGTTCGTGGATCTACGCAGACAGCCTCATGATTAAATCTCCCCATCTCTTTAAGGGGGATTGGGTCATGAATCTTCACATCATTAGTAGCGGGTACTTCAAAGTTATAACCATGATTTTGTTCGACGACGTTGTTGGCCATCACGGTACTTTCTTCACAAGTGATCCATGATCCCCAAGGTGTGATTCCCCCTGCACAATTTCGAACTGTACCGGCCAGACTCATCCATTGCTTTTCAACCATTTGAGTACTGTGATTATAGATCATGGTTGAAGTTCCACCTAAGCATTGGTTCTTTCCATACCCATAATCATAGAACTTATCCTTTGCAATCTTCGGCAGTAAGCTCATATCAACACCGAATGCACCATTTTTCGCATCTCTCGGTGAGACTTCATGATTTCGGATGATAATGGTTTGATCTTTTGTCGCTCCTGCAAATGTTCCCATACCATCAGCAAGTCCGGGCACAGTAAGGCCATCTGCCATTTGATCTCCTCGCTGAGATATGATCTTATATGAAAAGCCTCTTGGAAGCTCTAAGACTCCTTTAGGATCCTTTTTTAAAGGACCATATCCTTTCGCAAATAAGGCACTATCAGCCTTCGCACCAGAACTCACATGTTCAAGCGAGTTTGCATAGGACTTCAACCCTATAAAGCCTAAGCTCACCAAACTGCTTTCACCAATAAACTTTCTACGTTTCATACTCGATTTTAGTCTTTCCTTTCGTCCCTTCAATCATTGTAACAACATACGAGGATAATTGATTCAGAAGTGGATAAATAGTTGGATTTATTTTCTTTTAGTCAATCTCTTTTCATAAAAGTCCTTTCCTTTTAAGGGTGCATCTATCTCAGAATAAAAGGATTTTAGATAATCAAGCACCTCCTTCTTTGATGAACGACTCAACAGATCAAAAGATCGAACCTCTTCATAAATGGTCTTCTTCTTAGACCGAAACAAGTCCTTAGCCTCCTCTAAGTCTTTCGCTTTAGAATCACCTAAGTATATCCTCTCTTTTACACTTTTTAAACCATAATCGGACACCGCATAAGGTGCATCGACAAATCCGCTAAAATCAAAATCATAAGGTATGGTCAAAAAAGCTCCTGAAGACTCTGGTCTAATGATACTCATGTTCTTACAAGGAGATATGCCCCAATCAGGATTCCCAATCATATATTGAAACAAGGAGGATCGGGCCCCACTCTTAGCACAAACATGATGCCCATCAACTGCAAAGGTGTCTATAAATTGACCTCCAATTCTTTGAGACATCTCAATTTCATTTTCAATTAAGAAACCCCATTTCATTCCTATATCATGCTCCCCATTCATATCTACCCATTCGACTTTTGTAAGTTGAACACGAAGACTTTGGTCAGTTATGATATTATAAATTTTATAGGCTAAGTATTCTTTCAATATCAGCTCCTCTGCATCCTCATTATCGTTGCAATGCGTAACGAGCTTAAGTGACTTATGAGATTCTAAATTTTCAGACTTAAACTCAGACTTATTAAAGTTAATCTTTAACGGAGGTATATCGCAGATCTTTCTCCTGTGCTTACCTCTGGCACGCACCTTAACTTTCCATCCTGATCTCTGGTGATTATTAGACTTCTTTTGAATGATGGCCGAATGATAATCATCCAAATTTTTAGTACTGATGATAATATCTAAATCCACTATAATCGTGATCTCTAAAACCTCGTCCTCTGATAGCAGTTCAAAGATGTTCTGAGCACCGTTGTTTTGCCTATCCTCTTTCGTGGATTGAGCCGCGACAGAGATAGCGAACATCATTGTAGGAATAATGAGAACCAACCACCTGGGCATCGTTCTGATTTTGGCTTTGTTCAATAGATAACTTCTTCTCAAGATCGTCAAAATATTTGTCTTACCAATCATACACTATCACTTATGCCTGCGATATGATACTTCTGAACTTTCTCAAACGTCAAAAAATAAACCACCCTATTCAACTTAAAAGTACCTGTATGATCTTCTTTGTATTATGAATATTGCTCGTACCTTACTCTAATGAATACCTATAGCTTTTACACAACAGCTTTACTGACGATAACACTACTTTTAGGCTCATCTGAACATCTCAAAGCACAGACAGATGATGAAGAGCTTGAGGATAAAATATATACATATGATCATCCGATCAGTTATGAGCCAGCAAGTTACGTCTGCTATCAGGTCAAGAATGAGATAAAGATCGATGGCGTCATATCAGACCCTGAATGGAGCACGATTCCCTGGACATCAGATTTTGTGGATATAAAAGGAAAACTTGAGGCCAAGCCCTTTTTAAATACGAAGGCCAAGATGGCCTGGGACAATAATTACTTCTATTTCGCAGCAGACATAGTTGAGCCGCATATCTGGGCGACATTGACAGAGCGCGATGCTATCATGTTTCAAGATGATGACTTTGAGATCTTTATAGATCCTGATGGAGATGGTCACAACTATTTCGAATTCGAAATGAATGCTTTTAATGCCATCTGGGATCTCCTCATGTTATACCCATATCGTATCGATGATGGCCGCAACTATGTCATGAACTGGGACATCAGAGGGATTAAAACTGCAGTTCACTTAGACGGTACTATCAACGATCCCTCAGATACAGATCGAGGATGGAGTGTAGAGGTAGCCATCCCTTGGAAGACATTTGATGATTTTAAAAGAGATGGTGGAAAACCATCTATAGGTGATCAGTGGAGAGTTGACTTCAGTAGAGTTGACTGGACGATGAAAATTATAGACGGAGCATATGAAAAAGTAAAAGGGAAGAATGGAAAGCCCCTTCCGGAAAATAACTGGGTGTGGTCACCTATCGGCTATGTCAATATGCACAAACCTGAAGTATGGGGATATGTACAATTTACTGATGATAGCTCTCAAGTCTTTAAAGAAGAATCAGAAGAAAAGATCAAATGGGCCTTATGGCAAATGTACTATCAAGTCAAAGAGTGTTATTCCGATTTAGGAAAGGATTGTCGATTGCCATCCCTGTCCATTCCAAACGTCGAGATTGAAAATTATAATTTCTCACCTCAATTAAACGCTAATGAGTTTGGCTTTACAATTTCAGCGGGCAGTGTAGATGGATCATTATTAGTAATTGATGAACGTGCACAATTAAAAAAACAATAGCCTTTTCAAAGCAAACAGATATGAAGAGAAAAGAATTTATAAAATACATAGCAGGGACAAGTATCGGACTCTCCCTTAGTGGCACTCAACTTTCTTGTACAAAACCTGCCCCAATCAGTGTAGAGCCTCTAAGTAAAAAAATCGCACTTCCTAAATACTGGGTATGGTCGCCTATCGGCTATGTGAATATGCACAAACCTGAAGTATGGGGCTATGTACAGTTTGCTAACGACCCTTCTCAAATCTTTAAAGAAGAATCAGAAGAAAAGATCAAATGGGCCTTATGGCAAATGTACTATCAAGTCAAAGAGTGTTATTCCGATTTAGGAAAGGATTGTCGATTGCCATCCCTTGCCATTCCAAACGTAAAAATTGAAAATTATAATTTCTCACCTCAATTAAACGCTAATGAGTTTGGCTTTACAATTTCAGCGGATAGTGTAGATGGATCATTATTAGTAATTGATGAACGTGCACAATTAAAAAAACAATAAACTTTTCGAAACAGACAGATATGAAAAGAAAAGAATTTATAAAATATATAGCGGGGACAAGCATCGGGCTTTCCCTAACTGGTACTCCACTTTCTTGTACAAAACCTGCCCCAATTAGTGTAGAGCCTCTAAGTAAAAAAATCGCACTTCCTAAATACTGGGTATGGCATAGACCTAATGCAAAAGCGAC
>CALHUZ010000344.1 GCA_938039305.1 uncultured Saprospiraceae bacterium | reverse complement strand
ATCTTCTTAAGCTTAGCGATATCAATATTGCTTCCGCAAATCACCAGCACGACTTTCCTTCCTTTGAATCGATCTTTATCCTTGATCAGACTGGCGATGGTTACAGCAGCAGCACCTTCTATGATTTTACCATGTTCATAGATCATCATCTTAAGGGCGTCTTTGATTTCTTCCTCAGAGACAAGGATGCTATGATCGACCACTTGCTGGCAAATATCAAATGTGATAGCACCCGGCTCGATACCTCCAGCGGATCCATCTGAAAGAGTATCCTTGGCGTCTTCTTGATCTACGATCTTTCCAGCCAGAAGGCTAAGCGTCATCTCCTTGGAGTTGATGGGTTCGCAGCCTATGATATTTACAGAAGTAGCATTTTGTTTTATAAAAGCACCTATACCTGAGATCAGTCCACCGCCTCCCATCGTGATCAGTATGTCATCTACCTCTGGGAGTTGATCCAGTATTTCAATTGCAATTGTGCCTTGACCAGCGATGACTTCAGTATCGTTGTAGGGAGATACCCATATCGCTCCCGATGACTCTGCGACTTCACGTGCATGCAGTTCTGTAGTCAGTGGATCATCTCCATGTCGCTTCAATGTGACAGGGTAGTATCCGAGTTTTTTAATCTTCGCTTCTGAAGCGCCATGCGGTAGATATACGGTCCCTTGAAGTCCAGTGATGCCAACTGCTCTTGCAAATCCAAGGCCGTGATTTCCAGTAGAAGCTGTGATGACAGGTTTTGCGGATTCTAATTTCTTTATGTTGAGCAGTTTGTTCAGACTTCCTCGTGCCTTGAAAGAACCTGTATGCTGCTCACTTTCTAATTTCAAATATACTTCACCACCGATCATCTCACTCAAGGCATGCGAATGAAGCAGTGGTGTTTTTAGAATATGACCTTTGATCTGCTCATGAGCCTTGGTTACCTCAGAAGATAAATTTTGTAAATTCATAAGCCTTCTATAATTAGAATATTTGCTTTAAGCAAAAGTTGAAATAATTACTTTATCAAAAAATGTAGCCTTCTGATATGGCTCCACTTACAAGGTGTAATATATGTTTTTTAAAAGCTATCAAGTGATGGAGAGTGATATAGATGAAAGGATATCCCGTGCTTATCCAGACTAAGCTATTTGTCATTGCAGGTGATAGAGTTAGATAATAACGATGCTCATAATTTAGTCGAAAAATGCATAAGGCCTTATATCTGAGACAAATGTTCTTCATATATTGAGAGGTATGAGTATGATAAAGAAGTTCTTCTCACTTTCATGGACATCCATATTCTCGGGCCTGTCGACTTTTGCCGTCCGATTTATGTTATTTGTATTATTTGCTTTCTTGATGGTTGTTATCGTCAGGGGACTCAAGGAAGATGGCTATAAGCTACAAGCACTTCAAGTACCTCAGAACCTTGAGAAGGCGGGATACAATGGTCAAGTCTTAGCCCTGATGATGCAGGATCGTGTACATGAGTTGAAGATGCTTGCTAATAGTAGAAGAGATGATAGCCTGGATATCAATGTCGATGTAAGGCCTGATCTTAATCTTGATGTCATGGGCGTAGGACTCTCAGCTACTTCTATGATCTATCATATAAAAGAACTGCTGGGACGCACTACCTATACGATAGGCGGTAACTTGCTCGATCTTGAGCAGGTGCTTACACTTAATGTGAGGATGACAGATCAAGAGCCATTTAGTGCTGAAGTACCTTATGAAGAAGGCCGATCAAGAGAAGCGATCAATGAGATAGTAGATCTTGGGGCAAAGTATGTCTTGGGTAAAACAGATCCTTATCGCCTGGCTATATGTTATGAACGAGAAGGGGATATTCCAAAATCAGAAGATCTGATTAGAAAGATTATCAGGGATAGGCCTCAGGATCGAAAGTGGGCCTACAACTTCTGGGCAAATATCAAACATAAATTAGGCGATAGGGAGAAGTCATACCAATATCATCGCAAAGCGATAGAAGAGGATAAGGACTTTATACTTCCCATAAGAGGACTTGCCTGGAAGCTACATGCAGATAAAAAATACGAAGAAGCTTTGGCTTATTTTCTAAGAGCTTTAGAGATAGATCCTAAGGAACGATCCATGGATACTGGCGCCGCGCTCTGCTATAGGGCAATGGGGAAGTTAGACGAAGCAGATTATCATTATAGAGCGTTTATCGAAAAATTTCCAGAGAACTTATATGGTTATGGAAATTACAGTGACTTTCTGATGAGATATAAGGAAGATACCATTGGGTCAGCAGATATCTGGAGGCAAGCAAGTGAGAACATGGGAGAAAGTGGAGATCTATATTTGGCGCAAGCTGCATTTCAGGTGATGAAAGGAGATAGCGTGGAAGCCTTGAGATTAGGCCTTCAAGCATTAGATCTTGAACCAGACAATATTGCCGTACTGACGCAGATGAGTAAGGTGTATTATAATGATATCAAAGATTATAATCAATCAATCATCTATTCAAAGAGATTAGTCAAGTTATTAGAGGAAGGAAGTTATGATGCATGGATGATTATGAGTTCTTACAACTATCTGGCACTTGCCGAATACGAAATAGCAGCTTATGATTCTTCTATAGTTCATGCGAAGAAGGCGATCTCTTATCTGCCAGATAACCCATTTCCATGGTCTACACTTGCAGAGGCACATCTTCTAAAAGGAGACCTCGACGCATTCTACGAAGCTATAGAAAAAGCTATATCTCTAGGTTTTGATATGGATAGTTACCTAAACCAACATCCATATGATCGAGTGAAAGATCAAAGTAGATTAAGACGTATGATCACTATTCAGAAGAAGCAATTAGCTTTAAGTGATTAACTACTTAGTGATCAGACTATCGATGACCGCTCCTTCGGGCATCTGAAATAAATCATCCGATAGCGCTGTTGCGTTCACTTTTATATCACTGAAGATTCGCTCATATCTTTGCTCCCCAAGAGTATCTGCCGCCCACTTATATCCACGCATAGACTGTGGTACTTTAAGTCCATTAGATTCAGTCCAGTCGTCGTAGATGATGGCGCCAAAGTTCTCATTAGCGGCTCCACTGAAGTATGTCACAGTGTAGAGTAGAAAGTAGAATTCGTGTGTCTCTTTATCGAAGTGAGCGATGTAGTAATCCTTCGGTGCGTCTCCTACACCAGCATTGTATGATATCTTTATAGCGTCTAAAGTCTTACCATTCAGTACTCTATCAGGCAGTACTTCATAGTTGATACCCGGATCTGCGAGTACATATGGTATGGCATAGAAGTAGAAGATCAAGTTGTGATAGAATCGTGGGGATCCAGACCCAAATGCTTCTTTACTTGGTGTCACCCATGCTTCTGATCCATCAAAACCGACAGTGTAATCCGGATGTGATATCCTTACTTTTCTACTTGGTAGATCTACCTGATGAAGCTCTTTGGCTTCCCCTTTCGGAAATGAAAACTCCATAGTCTTCATCTCAGACCACTTGTCCAATCCTCCATGAGCTTCCAGGCCTTTCATCATCGGTGCTGGTATAGCACTCCAATGTGATGGTGTAACAGGTGTGTTGACTTTTTCTTTTTGCTGACAAGAAGCGAGCATGAATAAGAAGGACAAAGCAAAAGCGTAAGTAAGTAACCGCATCATATGATAAGCTTATAGTTTATGAAGCTTCGAAGGTAACGCTTAGTCGATATAGACAAAGCGCTAACCTATAAATTGTCTGTACCGATACATTTGAAGTTCAAGCGTCAAGTTCAAGTATCAAGCTTAAGTTTATGCAGGTATGCGTAAAAGACCTTTTTCAAATCCCTTACGGATCAATCCTGCAGTGTTCTTAGCATCCATTTTTTCAAGTAGGTTTTGTCGATGACTGATGACAGTATGTATACTTAGATATAATTGAGTGGCTATCTCTTTAGTGGTCAGTCCATATGATATCTTATAAAGGACCTCTTTTTCTCTTTGTGTTACCATTTTTGTTCTTTTTAGCGTTTGTGGATGGATCGAGGTGGTTTTCTATTTGGTCTTTTATGTCTTCGAGTGTTTTGACTAATGCATTGTCGAGTGCATCTTGATTACTTTCCGATTCAAAAAGTGATATAACTTTAGACTTTATTTCAGTTTTTTTACTTTTCATAGGCCAGTCTTGATTCTAATTATTTTACAATGGCTCGGCTCCTTTGATTGTATTATTGAGGCATTGTATATGTCTCGGTCCATATACAATCATCTCCACCATCTTCTACTTTACGTGACCAGGTCAATTGGTCTTGTGTAATGGTTATGATTCTTACAACATTGTCTTCACTTGTTGTAATAAGTTCTGAGTTGTTGGCAACATAAGAGCCTCTTTGGAATTCAAAAAATGTATTTTCTTTTGTGCCGTCTTCTTTTATAATATTGATGCCTCTGGTCCAGACGTAGGAGCCATCTTCTCTAATACCTAAAGTATGTACGAAGCAAATGGTTAGGCCAGATTCGTTAACTCCGCAAAGATTGAAGTCTTCAACATTTGACATTACATCATACTGGGTTACATACGAAGGACAGTCTGTCATAACAAATCCAGTGGAGAAGTATGACCCGACTATTGAGGATACCTCACAGAGTCTTCCGTAGTTGCCTTCATTGCATAAGCAGCTAGCGTTTTCAGATATTCCATTTACGCAAGGCAACTGATCACACAATGGTCCGACAAATCCTTCGTCGCATTGACATGTTCCATCTATGCAATTCCCATTTACACAATTCAGCGATTCGCATGGATCGCTACTGCAAGAGATAAGTAGGGCTGCTACCAAGTATAAAATGTATTTAGAATATTTCATTATTAATATTTGAATGATTAATAATGTAAAGATGAGATTATGGTATCAGGGGACACCCATACTTTTGGGTAGTGGGGTGATTTCTTAAAAAAGTTCTTTGTTCTTTTTAGAACCGGAAACCTTGTTTTTACACGAAGTTATTCTTATTTGAAAGGCGGGCGTGGAAAGCCGCTTGATGGATCGGGTACTGACACACTATTGGATTGGATTCAGGCGGACGAGTCCTTAGCTGGCTTTTTGACGATGGAAAAAGCCATAAATGATTGAGCGACTAATTAAAATTAAGAGTTGAATTTCAATATCAAACAAAAGAACATTTATAAAATTAATTTATGCTGCCTTATGATATTCCTTAATATCCATTTTAATGGACAACCCATTATCATCCTTATAACTAATGTCGGCTTTAAGCTTTTGAGCAAAGGACTTTATAAGCGACTGTCCAAAAGTTGCAGTCTGAAGAGAAGCGTCTTTTGAAACACCATTGCCGTTATCAGCTACTTCGAGATGAAGCACACCATTACTTTCTATCAGTGATATCTTGAGTATACCGTCTGTTCGATCTTTGAAGGCATGTTTAAGTGCATTACTTACAAGTTCGTTGATCAAGAGACCCATCGGAATCATAGTGTCAACATCGAGCCAAAGACTTTGTATGTCTAGATCAAGTGCTATATCATCCTTTGATATCTGATATGATTCAAGCAGATTTGCGATTAATTTTTCGAGATAGACTTTAGTATTAACTCCTTTGAGATTGTTGTGTTGGTAGAGGTCGGTGTGGATGAGCGCCATGGACTGTACCCGATCTTGGCCTTCTCGGAGTGCTTCTATGGCAAGATTATCTTTTACATACTTAGTTTGTAGGGTAAGCAATGCAGATATGACTTGTAGATTATTTTTGACGCGGTGATGAATCTCACGAAGTAAGGTGTCTTTTTCTTTAGCGGACTTTTTGTTTTCCTGATTGAGTTTGTAAAGCCAAAAGAGTAGACTGCACAAAATGAGTAAGCCTGATCCCATGACAAGCGACAGCCTTCTTGAACCTGTCAGCTTAGCCGATGCGATCTCCTGTTCACTATTGAGCAATGCTATTTCTTGCTCTCTTGCAGTAGCCTCATATTTTGTTAGCGCTTCTACCATTTTGGCATCTTGCTCTAGTGTGAACATAGAGTCTTTGGCAGTGGTATATTCTTTATGGTGCTTTAATGATTGAGCGAATTTATTTTGTTTTTCATAGAGATCGGATAGTTCTCGATGACATTCTTTGGTTTGTTCTATTTGCTGAAAAGCTATGGACTTTTCTAATCCTCGCAATAAGTATGGTTCCGCCTTTTGATAGTTTCCCAATCTATTATAGGCAACACCTATACCTGATAATGCGGCCATTGAAACAATTGGATTAACAGTCTCGGGTACAAGTGAGACGGAGTTTTTATAAGTTTTAATGCTCTGTTCATGTTGGCCAGTTTGATTTTGCAGATTTGCAAGTGTAAGCAAAGTATAGCCTTCATTTATAGTAAGTCCTTTTCGCTTGAAGTAATCTAACGCTGCACCGACCATTGGCTCAGCTTCTGAGAACTGCTCGTTATTAACCAATAATAGAGCGAGATTACTACTTACGTTGGCGATCCAGAGACTGTCATTTTCAGTCCTATAAAGGCTGAGGGCTTCATAAAAGTATTTGATACTATTTTCTAAATCTCCTCTGACTTGATAGGTCGTTGCTAAGTTGTTGTATAGTCGTGCGACGTTTGTTTTATTTGGGAAATAATCCTTTAATTGTAGAGCATCGATGTAGTGATTAATGGATTGTTCATACTGTTTATTGACGTAAGATGCCATCCCTTTTAGCGTTAGGGATTGAGCCTTGTACTTTGGATTATTAAGCTTTGATGCTATTGAGTCATATAGGTTCACGTTGTATGTGCTGGCTATAGGATCGCTATATAGATTCTTGTTTATGAAGCTCGTTAGATATGTGAGTCGTGCGGTATCAGATTCAATAGATTGTAAAGAGTCGAGTATTTGTGGTTGTGCTTGGCTTGCTCTAACTATTAGAAGGAGAAACAATAATGTGCTCAATGTTAGTTTAGTGATTTTCATAATTGCTTTCTAAAGACTCATGACTAATTGTGCAGCAGCGGTCCGATTAGCGACTCCGAGTTTAGAATATATGTTCTGCGTATGCCACTTTATAGTATTGCTTGAAACATCGAGTTGTTGGGCGATTTGAACATTAGTTAGTCCTTTGGAAAGATCCATAAGTACTTTATATTCTTTGAAAGACAATGGACTTAAAGCGATCTTATTCACAGTGTCTTGATTTAGTTCTTTTTTGGATTGTTGTTTTTTATAATTGGAAATACCAATTGATATTGCAGCTTTAAGATCTGAAGCTTTGAATGGCTTTACGACATAACCTAACGGCTTGACAATTGATGCGCGATCAAGAGTTTCTTGATCTGAAAGTGCTGTTAAAAAGATATACGGGACTTTATATTTGTTTTCGATTATGGTAGCTACATCTATACCATCTTTAGTGCCGTCTATGTTGATATCCAGTATCACTAGCTCAGGTTGTAAGTTGTGTATAAGGTCTAGGGCACGCTCGCTATCATGTGCGATACCAAGCACTTGATGATCAAATTCTTGAAGATGATGTTCTATCAATTGTGCGATAATCGGATCGTCTTCTACGATTAGTATTTTTAGTTGATGCATGGTGATGAGTTTTGTCGATTGAGTGATAGATGCTTAAAGTGAGGCGTGGTTATAGTGACAAGAAGCCGTATTCAAAACCTCGCCTGACTAATCCGGCGGTATTGCGAACATCCATTTTGATCAGGAGATTTTTGCGATGTCGCTCTATGGTGTGAGTACTTAGGTAGAGAACGGAGGCGATTTCTTTGCTGGTCAAGCCAAATGATATCTTCTCCAGTACTTCTTGCTCTCGCGTTGATATGTGCTTTTGATAGGTAAGCATGATGGTGTGATTTTAGTGCGTTTAATAATATGATCCAGAGTTTTGTGCGATTCCACATTTCTTGAAATTATTTTTGTGTTAGCCAGACTTTAGATTTATTCGTATTTTGATAGTAATACTGACATCCATCACTTTTTTTGAAAGCATTGCATCTATCATCAGACCAAGAGTTATTGGTTGCTTATAAGCAATCAAGTGATCGGGCATATATAGGAGAGCTATATATGAGGTATAGCCATATGGTCTTGGGTTTGTCTCTTAACTATTTGAAAGATAGGCACTTAGCTAAAGATGCTGTCATGGACATCTTTGAGTATCTGATCAAAAATGTCCAGAAGTATGATATCGATAGCTTTAAGAGTTGGGTATTAATGCTTACGCGAAATCACTGCTTGAAGCTCCTCACAAGATCATTAAAGAAGGAATCAGAATTATTTGATAAAAATATAGATACTCATTTTGTGGAATATGCACAAGAAGAGGATCATGATAATGAAGATGAACTGAATAAGCTTGAAACGGCTCTTGTTACATTGAAGCCTCATCAACAGAAATGCCTTGTGTTGTTTTACCTACAAGGTAAATCCTATGATGAAGTTGCCCAAGTGACAGGGTTTGACGTGAAGAAGGTGAAGAGTTACATTCAGAATGGAAAGATGAACCTCAAAAAGAGGATGACCCCTTAATAGCACATAGAAAAGAATACCGAGGCAAACAAATGAATATTACCAAAGAAGAATATATAGCCTACGTCAATAGAAGTATTGACCGAGCCAGGAGAAAAGCGATAGATACTTATCTCGAAGCGCATCCCATCGAAAGAATAGCTCTTGAAGGAGCGATGGCATTCCAGGAGGAAGCATCTTTTGAAGACCTGCTTATTGAAACAGATGAAGCCATTGCTAAACGGGTCTCTACCAGTTTTGAATCAACATCAGTTGATAAAGCTCCGAATGTCGATAAAGCTATAGTTGATGAGCAAGTCACAAGAGATAATGAAGAAGTAAATCAAGGTGAAGTAAGTAATGTCCGAAAGATGTATACGCGCTGGGCTATGATTGCAGCTGCTTCCGTTATTGTTTTGTTCTTTATGGTAAGAACACAGACGGGATCTCAGGAGATAGTGATAGCTGATTACTTAGATACGTACCCAGATGTTGTCTCTAATATCGTCCGTAGCCAAAAAGTAGAATCTTCTAATGAATCATTGATGAGAGCTATGAGTTTTTATAATGATGGAGATATGGCGTCTGCTCAACCCATCTTACAAAAGCTTAATGAAGAAGCATCTGAGGATCAAAATATAACTTTCTATTTAGCCATAGCAGAATTGTATACTGGTGATTATAGTAAAAGTCTATCACGATTAGAATCTCTAACATCTGAAGATGCTTATTTCCCTTACGATGATGGCGCCCGATGGTATCGAGCCATTTGCTTATTGCAATTAGAAAGAGATAAAGAAGCCAAAGAAATACTTACAAAGATATCTACTGAAAGACATTATAAAAAGGATGAGGCGCTACAGCTTCTTACTACACTATGAGTTAATAATTCTGTAATCAACCGTACTAATTGAAGTCATTGCCAAAAAATAAATACTTCTTTACTTTTCTATTCCTGATATTGACATCAGCAATAGTGTCAGGTCAGTCTTATAGTGAGATCATAAATAGCATCAACGACGCTGCGAGCACGGATGAACAGCTTGAGATCATTGATGGAGCTATTAAGAGTGAAAGGATGCGGCAATATCCCGATACTTTGGCCATGCTTTATTATCAAAAGTCAAGTTCACTATTTAGAGGTGGTGTTTCGATCAACATGTCTATCGAAGCTTTGGATAAAGGCTTAAGTCATATAAATCCTGTTGAATATCGAGACCTGTGGATTAAACTATGGTACTACAAAGGATATTGGTATCGCAAGTGGGACAAGTATGAGGAGGCAAAGCAAGCACTTTCAGAAGTGCTTAGTTATGAGACGGATAATTCTTACCTCTGGGATGCTACGATACAATTAGGAAAAACTTTTAAAGATCGAGGAGAGTTCTCTTTGGCCTTTGATTATTATGATAAAGCTATAGTCTTAGCTGGGAAAGATAAAGATAGATTGAGTACCTCTTATGAGGTCATAGCATTTGTCTATCTCATCATGGATACTCCGGAAGCAGCAGCAAAGTCGATCCCTTGGTTAGACAAACTTATACCCCTGATCGAGACAATGGAAGGGGAGGAGCACTTCTTAGCGAGTATGGTTTATAATAAGGGGACAGCTTATCTGACATTGAAAGAATACGCCAAAGCAGCAGAATTCTTTGATCGTTCTGAAGAAATTATAGATCAATGGGGAGAAGCCAAAGACTTGAAAAGTTTACTCTACGAGTCAAGAGGATCGATGCTTGCAGAAGAAGGGAAGTATGATGAAGCAATCAACTATTATAAGAAGGGCTTAGAGTTATATCAGCACTCATTTGACCTCACCAGATCAGATGGGTTATCAAGTAGTTATACCAGAATAGCAGATACTTATCATACGATGGGTAAGCAAGTTGATGCGCTTAGTTACATCACCAAAGCATTGTCTTATAGGCTTTCGGGAATTGACTCAGGTACAGAAGATGCTCTAATAAGTACGTATAGTTTAGAATCCAATGGTGAGAAGCACTACCTGATCGATGAGCTGATTCTAAAGGCTCAGATACTTATGGAGTTAGCTGAAGACCAAGTCGATAACCAAGCTGAGGATTCTTATCTCGCTGAAGCAAATATTACTTTAGAATATGCTGATGTAGTGGTAGACTATATGAGACTGGAGCATCTGGAAGAGTCCACTAAGGAATTTTGGAGATCAAAAACTTCAGAAGTTTATGGGCTCTTGATAAAGGTTAATTATAAATTAGAAAATGTAGAGAAGGCGTTTTTATATGCCGAAAAGTCAAAGTACTTGTTGATGGGGGAGCACCTTGTTAGACAATCTGGCGGTGAAAGACTAGAACAAATACCGCTTGATCTGAGATCTACATTACTTGATGTAAGGTCAGAAGTTGCTTTGGCTCAAGAATCAATCAGCCATGCAAAGAATGCTTCTGCAGATATTGATATAGTTGATTCGCTTCGTTTTGCAATTATAGATTTTAGAAAGCAAGAAGATGATGTGTTGTCAGCTATCAAAAAAGACTATCCTCGATACTACAGCGATAATTTCTCATTTGATATTGCGACAGTTGAAGACGCAAGGAAGAACATTATTAAAGCGAATCAGACTCTTATCGAATACTACCTGGATGATGATGACTTATACATTTTTGTTATTCAGGATAAGATATTGGAATTAAGAGTTGTAGATGTACCATTTGATCTTTCAGAGAAGTTGGTCCAATTGAGATCAGCAGTGACACATCAAGCTCGTAATGCTCCTGCGCAATTGGCTCAATATGCTACAAGTGCTTTTGATCTTTATAAAATTACGATTGAAGGAGTGGAAGATGTTATCACAGATGATTTAATCATTGTAGCTGACAACGTCTTAGCGCTTGTTCCATTTTCTATTTTGATAACGGAGCCAGTTGAAGATAAAGTAGAGCAGTTAAGAATTGGTGATTGGCCATATCTTTTTGAAAAGTACAATCTTTCATACATCAAGTCTGCATCTCTCACTATCTACCAAAAAGAAACCCAAGTGAAGCAGAAGTATGATGAACAACTACTTGCGTTTAACCCATCATTTGAAGAGGCAACATCGTTTGGCATCATGGGTAGTGAGACTGAGGATGTCAGAGGAAACCTTGGTGCTCTGAAAGGAGCTATCGAAGAGATCAAT
>CALHUZ010000343.1 GCA_938039305.1 uncultured Saprospiraceae bacterium | reverse complement strand
TTTAGGAAGCGCATTAAGACGCATGAGATTGTCTGAAGATGATATGGAAGAGATTGCAATTTTAAATAATATGCAACTCGAAGATGTTCTTCAGCCTGGTATGTTAATCAAGACGATAAAGAGAGGTAAGAAGTAAATGTGTAAATGAGACAATTTGTAAATGAGCAAATTAACTAAAGTGCTCTACTAGGATATTTTCACAATACCCTTTGGTGTGCTCAGTGTAATTGTAATTGCTCGAAACTTACTTTTTATAATTGGAATATTTAATTCTAATTTATTAATAAAGAGGCCCAAATGTTCTGGTTCGGGGTGATTTAAACCGATAGACGTGATGCTGCAAAGCTGGTTCATATGTAAAGTTGGGTGGATGCTTTTCTTCCAATCTAATAGAAACGGCATAGCTTCTACTTCTGGAGTGTTCAAAGGATCTGTCAATGACCATTTGAGTATTGCTCCATCAGCTAAGGCTCTTTCTCCTAATTGAATGATTCCGTATTCTGGATTATAATTTCTAAGTATTTCGGAATGGTTGTTTATGTTATTTGACTTGATCGCCCATCTTGTAATTTTGGGTTTGTCTATAAGGTCAATGCCCATCCATCTCGGTGCTTTGATATCTTGATTGTCAGGATCTGGGGCAAGGATTTCGAGATATGAATTGGTGCCTATTTTGATATTTGCATTATGTGTACCTCTCTTTAAATGTCGACCACCATAGGTAGCTTTTACTCCGATAAGAGACTCTATATGATCGATACCTTGAGATAGATCATGAGTGCAATAGACTATATGGTCAATTGTATCTATCGTATTTTTCATCCTTGAGAAATTGAAAAAAAACTATTTGTAATCTGGGCGGAAGCCGACTCTTATACCTAACTGAAACTGATTCATTGAAGATGATATATTTCTACTTTCCTGCCCAAATGGAACTCCTAGTTCATGCCATGAGACATCAAAATATCTTTGGTATTGAAAAAATGGAGTGACAGTAACAAGGTTAGAAATTCCTATGTCAACGCCTAATCCAAGGGATGCCTTTATATCAACGTTGCCATCAGTGAGTGCTTCTGTCCCTACTGATTTTTGTGCATAATCTGCACCTACTCCAGTCATTAGAAATAAGCCTTTTTTTAGAATTCCTCCGTCTTTACCAAAAGTGGGACATTCACAATCACCTACAAAATCTAAAACGTAGAAGTGAGTGATTAAACCAGCCCCTAATTGTCTAATTTGAAGGTCAATGTTACTTCCTTCGAGTGTCGTCTTAGCTTGATGAAATGATATGTTGGGATAGAATTCAATTCGTTTATTGGGTAATCTAAGCCAATAATCTAAAGTGAGCTGATAAGAAGAAGAAAATACTGATTGGTTGCGACCATCTATGTTATTAAAGAAAGTATTCCACGTATGTGCGCTATTAGCACTATATGCGCCACGAACACCAAACTGGGCATTTGCCGAAAGGCTGATAAACAATAGAATAGAAATAACAATGCTGATTCTCTTCATGATCTACTAAATGATAAAAACTAAACGTCGCAATGTCAAGTAAGATTATCTTTGCCGCTCATGAAGACAAAAACGCTTAAAGATAAGGTAGAGGTAATTACGTTGGGATGTTCTAAAAACCTGGTGGACTCTGAGAATATAGTCACTCAGCTCAAGGGTAATGACATAGATGCTTATCATGAACATGAAGAGGATCAGGCTAATATAGTCATCGTCAATACATGTGGATTCATCGATCTCGCGAAAGAAGAATCTGTGGATACGATACTTGCTAACGTGGCTCGTAAGAATGAAGGAGAGATCGAGAAGCTATATGTCACAGGGTGCCTCTCTCAGCGATATAAGGACGACTTGGAAAGAGATATACCAGAAGTGGACGCTTACTTTGGTACCATGGATCTTCCTGCCTTGTTAGCAAGATTTAATGCGGACTATAAGCATGAACTGATAGGAGAGCGTAAGATATCTACACTACCTCACTACGCGTATCTCAAGATATCTGAAGGTTGTAATCGAACTTGTTCGTTTTGTGCGATTCCGCTGATGAGAGGAAAGCATATCTCACGGAAGATAGAAGACTTGGTGAGAGAGGCCCAAGAACTAGCGAAGCGAGGAGTAAAAGAGCTCATGCTGATCGCACAAGAATTAACTTACTATGGTTTGGATCTCTATAAGCGAAGAGCTCTTTCTGATCTACTGGAGGCGCTACAAGCTGTTGAAGGGATAGAATGGATCCGTCTGCACTATGCATATCCGACCAAGTTCCCACGAGAAGTATTGGAGAGTATGGCTAAGCTTTCTAAGGTTTGCAACTATCTCGATATCCCTCTTCAGCATGCTAATGATGCTGTGCTAGATCGGATGAAGCGTCAGATCACTCAAGCGGAGATGAGAGACTTACTTGCTTATGCCAAATCAGTTGTTCCCGACATAGCGATTAGAACAACGATGTTAGTTGGATTCCCTGGAGAGACAGAAGAAGAGTTTCAAGACATGTGCGATTTTGTGACTGATATGAGATTCGAGCGCTTAGGTGTTTTTCAATATTCGCATGAAGAAGATACGACTGCACATGATCTTGTAGATGATGTGCCTGCAGATGTTAAAGCAGACCGTGCTAATCGATTGATGGAGATTCAGAAGGATATCTCACTTGAGAAGAATATTGCTTTAGTAGGTACACAACATAGGGTACTTGTAGATCGCAAAGAAGGTGGCTACTTTATAGGTCGTACAGTCTACGATAGCCCAGAAGTAGATAATGAAGTTTTGATAGATGCAGCTGCGTCGTACGTACGAATTGGAGATTTTGTGGAAGTTGAAGTTACTGGAGCAGAAGAGTTTGATCTCTATGGGACACCGATCACAAACTAAACTTTATCTATCTTATGACGTTTCAATGAAGTTAATAAGATACAATACAAGATTTGCCAAGACCTACACCTTCACCTTTTAAGAAAGAAGTGCTTCCCATCAAGCAAGCGATCATCGTTTTGATCAGTATGCCATTGGCTATGCTTTTGTTTTTAATTCCGAGTTGGGCAGGTATATTCGAACTGTCACAACATTTTCCTTGGACGGTTGCGGCCGCATTTACCTTGCTATTTGGTATTTCCAATGCGGTCCTAAGCCTGGGATCATCAGATATGAACAAGTATTGGGGGAGTTCAATTATGTGCTACATGGGGGTTTTAGTGATCGGAGGATCTATGGCTTGGTTGTTCAGCGGACAAAACATCTATGAAGCAAAGTCATTTAGATGGATCTACATGGTTTTTACGTTTGGATATCTGTTGTTTCTTTGCATGGTTCGGGCGATGAGAAAGATCGTTCAAATCGCTCAGAAGCAAGATGCCGCTCTCAGAGGTGAAAAATAATAGTTAACTAAAGTGGCGATATTTGTCACAACTGATAAATACAAATCATGAAAAATTACTTCTCATTTTGCCTTGTCATCCTTGTATTAGCCTCGGCATCATGTCAGACGCAGCCAAAATCTGTCAAGGGTGCCACTTCAGTAAATGAATGGACAGCAGTTATACCAGCAGCTATAGAAAGAGTCGAGAAAGAAGAATCAGTATGGAAGCAAGAGCTCACTGAAGAAGAGTACTATGTGATAAGAGAGAAGGGGACAGAACGATCCTTTACTGGAGATCTTCTTGATAATAAGAAAGAAGGGCTCTATACATGCCGTGGTTGCGGACTTCCATTATTCGCTTCGGATACGAAGTACAAGAGTGGTACTGGATGGCCAAGTTACTTCCAACCCGTAAAGAAGGAGTTTATTAAAGAGGATACTGATTACAACCTAGGATATGCGAGAACAGAGGTGATGTGTGCACAGTGTGATGGACATTTAGGTCATGTCTTCCCAGATGGACCAAAGCCTACTGGCCTCAGGTATTGCATTAACTCATTGTCTTTAGACTTTGTAGAAGCAAAGCCTGATGCTGCTGTTTCGAATCAGGAATGAGGGCAGTGAGGAGTCAGGCCAAAAAAGGATAAAGGGATTCCCAAGCACGGAGTGATTGGAAAGCCCGGTTTATTGCAATAATTATTTGTTAGCGCAAAATTTCCTTCCTTCCTTGAAAGTGAGAGATTGTGATTGAGTAACACCCTTGATCTGACAGGCTAGAAGACCCTAAATTCAAAAAACCTATAAAACTTGTTAAACGTGTATGAAACGGGGGGGTATAGTTATCAGAGTGCTACAAATCGACGCACTTCATAACAACCTTCACAATCCCTTTTGATGTACTGGAAGTCTGCTCTTTCTGATAGATCTTCTAAGATCTCTTCATATGGCTTTGTAAGATCGATATTGACAACTCCTTTAGGGTTGAATTCTATCTCAGATCCACTGATGACTTTCCAATCTGACTGTTGCATCAGATAATCAAGGACATAGAGAAGATCATAGTCTTGACCATTATAATCTTCTTGGATATCATTTAGATCGACAAAGTTAACTCCATCAAAGCCGTAGCGATCACCCGCTGTCATGATGACATAATTTGTAGTATCATCAAGTGAGTAGGCACGAACACTTCCTTCTATATTCTCAATAATCTCGATAAACTCGTTATCGCTACCTTTTATGCTGAATTTAGTACCGATTACTCTGATACCTACGCCACTGCGTCTTGATTTTACTTCAAACGGCTTGTCTGGCATGCTTGCTACATCAAACTCTCCTTGACCATCTATGGTTACATTACGTGTATCTACATTAGCTACATCTTTGAAATATGTAAGTGTCGTCTCACTATCTAAAGATATCCTCGATCCATCACTGATGGTTATTTCATCCGGAGTACTCTCTGTTGTAAATGTGGCGAACTGGCTATCACCTGTTAGAGATGAAGCATTATTTTGCTGGTAAAAATTCCATGCGAACATGCTTAAGAAGATGATTCCTGCAGCTATTGCAAGGCTTCTCATCAACCAAGTTCTATTACTTTTCTGTTCAGTATTATCTGATGGAGGTGTAAATGCTACTTCTTTGGCTCCTTGAGATGGTGTAGCTGTTTTTGCTACTGTTGTACCCGCAACTGGGGTAGTTATTTTTGTTTTAGCTACAGTAGTAGTAGCGATAGGTGTCATTTTTATAGTCTCCTGTGACGAAACAGGTTTGTCTACTCTTACAGGCGCTATTGGATTAGCACTAACAGAAGTAAGGTTAGCAGGGCTTGATTGTCCTTTAATCGCCTTGCTAAATGCCATCCACTCTGAGTTAGCATCTACCTTCTTATAGCTTTCTATA
>CALHUZ010000342.1 GCA_938039305.1 uncultured Saprospiraceae bacterium | reverse complement strand
TCTTGGTTAAGACTTGTAAAATATCCACCGGACTTCCAATCAACAGAGTGTTTCTCCCAAAAGGGAATCACATCTGTCAATAAGTTTTCTTTATATAAATTCTTGTATAACTGTATCTTTTCTTGTTGCATATGGATCGTTGAAGCTTCAATCTGTTATAATGAGCTCTTGCGATGGTAAGGTAGGTAAGGTTTTCTTTCAAGAAGGAGTGTATTAGATCAAAAAGGGGATGCCATTTTCCTTCACCTGCTCTGTATGTCTCACATATGGAGTTCATTCGTCCCAAAGGTAATTAACGATACTGTTCTTATCATGACTCTCTACGGTTTCCAAAAAATAAAGTGATATGCTTTTGAAGCAAATATGCCATTGCTTTTCTTTACTCACATTGATTGCGGAATACTACTAATCCAATGAGTTCTTCGAAATTGAGACAATCCAGCCACTCGTTTGACACAAATGGCTCCCTGAGATACAATTGACTCCCATCTTCGATAATCCTGAAGTCCTGCCATCTTTTACTTATCCCAACATTTACAATGTACCCAAATCGAGTTCACCTATTCTCTAAAAAAAAATATATGAAAGAACAAAAGTTTACAATGAATCATCGACGGCTTGTGCGATGGTTAGGCACTTTAGGCATCTTCGTGATGCTGTGCATGAACGCCAACGCTACCACACCATCGGACATTGATGTTTTGGGGGTCACTGGTACAGTAACCAGCTCATCGGACGGCTTGCCTCTAATTGGTGCAACTGTTCAGGTGAAGGGATCTGTTTCCATCGGAACAATTACCGATTTGGATGGTACTTATTCGATCAATGTCACGAATGCTAATGACACCTTGGTTTTTTCTTTTCTCGGTTACTCAACTCTAGAGAAAGCAGTCAATGGAAGTAGTTTTGTTAATGCAATGCTTTCGGAAAACAGTGCCCAACTAAATGAAGTAGTAGTTGTTGGGTATGGATCTCAATCCAGATCAAAATTGACTACTTCAGTATCAAAACTGAATACTCAAATTCTCGAAACTTCTTCAAGGTCCAATGCCGCAACAGCTTTGCAAGGTACTATAGCAGGTCTTAGGGTTACGAATACAACGGGACAACCTGGTGCGACTCCTCAAATAGTTTTACGAGGTGGTACTAATTTTAACGGAACAGGTTCTCCATTAATATTAATTGATGGCATACCAGGCTCATTTTATGCTTTGAATTCAGATGACATAGAATCTGTGGAGGTATTAAAGGATGCTGCTTCAACGGCAATCTATGGTGCAAGATCTGCAAATGGGGTGATCCTTGTAACGACAAAAACGGGGAAGGTTGGAAAGTCCTCTGTTAATTATAAGTTTAAGTACAGCGTAAACAATGAAAGGGACGATCAAAAGTACCTCAATGCTGCTGACTTTCTGAATTATAATAGACAAGGACATGCTTATTCTGAAGCTACCCGAGGTAATCCCAACTTTATACGTCAATTTATAAACGGGGATAATTCTTTCGGAGTTGGAGGAAATACAACCAACTCTCCATTCACCACACAGCTTTTAACGGATGATAATAGATACCTACTTAGTCAACCGGGATGGAGCTCCATACCAGATATTTTAGATCCGAGTCGAGATATTTTATTCTTTGACAACCAAAGTGTTGGTGATCGTATCTATCAGGATAGCGATACCAAAGATCATTACTTATCTTTTGATGGAGGCAATGAGAAAGGGTCGTACTATTTAGGTCTTGGCTATCTAGATAATGACGGATTGATATTAGGTTCAGGTTTTAAAAGATATTCAAGTAAGTTCTCTGGCTCATATAAGGTCACGGATAAGCTAAAAGTAAATTCTAATATTTTATATTCTCACTCTAACTTAAGCTTGAGTCCATTAGGCAGTGATAACACCGTGTTCAGAAGATTTCAAGGTCAGGCACCTACTTCTAGGAATTTTGATAACAATCCTGATGGCACTTTTTCAGATTTATTTACTGTAGGTCAAAATCAAAGTTTTGGTAATCCATTATATTATCAAGATAAATTTGTCAGAAAGAATTTGGAGCAGCGACTATCCGCCTCAGTCGGTCTTGACTTTAATATATTAGAAAATTTAACCCTTTCTGTAGATGCAAGTCACTTTACCATTAACAATCATAATGAAAATTTCAATAGAGCTTATAGGGTAGGAAGTACATCTGGACCCCTACGGACTGGTCGTGAAGCTTCTATAAGAGCACAAAGAACACTCAGAAATCAACTAACGGGTACTTTGAATTATATTAAAGATTATGGTAACCATAGTTTTAATGCGCTGATCGGTGCTGAATATTTTCACGATAACTTTTTCACGGCTTCAGCAGGAACGAGAAACTCTCCAACTGATTTAATTGGAACTTTGAATGCTGGTGCAGAAGCTGATGGCATTCCATCAAGTTTTGAAACTGAATATGTCATTGCATCTGCATTTGGTCGAATATTATATGACTATGACAATAAATATTTAGTAGGATTTACATTTAGAAATGATGCTTCATCTCGATTGGGAAATAATAAGTCAGACTTTTTCCCTGGCATATCACTTGGGTGGAATGTTCATCATGAAGAATTTTTCAGCAGTTCTCCGATAAGTAATGTGATTAGCAGATTAAAACCAAGATTAAGTTACGGTGTTAATGGTAATCAGGACGTCTTAAGTAATTATGGAGTTTTCGGAGCATATGGAAGCCAAGGAGTTTATAATGGACAAACAGGTTATGCAAACTCACTCTTGCCTACATTAGACCTATTGTGGGAGAAGTCAACCACTCTGAATCTTGGTATGGATATCTCTCTTTTTAAAGACAGACTAACATTTATTACGGATGTTTATTCAAGAGATATAAAAGATAAACTTGCGAATCTCACCTTACCTTACTATACAGGTTTTAGCAGTATTCTAACGAATAACGGAACCATTAGAAATAAGGGTTTTGAGTTAGAAGTAAATGGGGATGTCATTAGAAACGAGAATTTCACTTGGAACATGGGAGCCATATTAAATACCAATAGAAATTTTGTTATAGCTCTCCCAGAAAATAGCAATGATCTAAATAGACAAGGTGGTCAACTCATCTGGAATGCTGAGACTGGTGAAGAAGAATGGGTAGGTGGATTTCAGGAAGGACAAAGATCAGGTCACGACCTTGTTGTAGCATTTGAACAAGCTTCTATCTATGCTAGTCAAACAGAAGCCGATGCAGATAATGAAATAATAGATGAGTTTATGCCAGCAGCGAGTCGTAATCAAAGATGGGCTGGTGATTCAAAATGGGTAGACCAAAACAATGATGGTATTATAAATGGTCTTGACAGAAAAGTCATAGGGCGTACTACTCCAGATTTCGTTGGTGGGTTCACAACTAGTATAAACTACAAAAGTTTCAATGTATTTATTAAGACTGATTTTGCCATGGGGCATTTGGTTTGGAACCATATTAGAGCAAAAGGCTATGGTCAGACTCAGGGTAATTTGAATCAACCGATAGAAGTGTTGGATTCATGGACTCCTAACAATACGGATACAGATTGGCCCCGTATGGTATTTGTGAATGATGCAAAGAATGTATGGAGAGGTAATGAATCACAGGCTGGGTTACAAAATTTTGGTAATGATCAATTCTGGGAAAAAGGAAATTATTTGGCGTTGCGGGAAGTAACCTTTAGCTACGATATACCTACAGCTATATTCAAAGGATCGATTGAAAGATTCAGTGTTTATGTGACAGGTTCTAATCTACATTATTTTAAAAGTATGAGCGGAGATACGCCAGAAATAGGAGGCGTCCAATATGGTGCATTTCCTGTTCCTAGAATATTTACTATTGGCGGAAACGTAACATTTTAAATTAAAAGAATATGAAAAAGTATATATATATAATATTAGCTCTACTTATAGTCAGTTCATGTGAAGAAGAACTTAATATAATTTCTCCTAGTGAATTGACAGCGGCGGGTTTTTGGGATACAGAAGAAGGAGCAAGAACTGCACATACCGGGTTATATGCAAACTTAAGGTCTTCCGCTGGTAATCTCTGGCTATTAGGTGAAATGAGAAGTGATATTTGGGGTGGTCGGACATATGAGTCAGCATCTAATACAGGCTTAATAGAATCGAATATTTCGGAAGCTACAGCACCCTTTAATGGTTGGGCAGATTTATACTCTCGAATACATAGGATAAATGACTTTTTACTAAATGCACCCAACGTTCAGTTTGTCAATGTTGATGAACAAAACCATTTATTGGCTCAGGCTTATGGCTTAAGGGCTTTGTACTACTATACATTACTAAAAACCTGGGGTGATGTGCCCATTATTTTAGAGCCTGTGGGTACAATAGATCCAGCTAATCTAAGCGAACCAAGATCTTCACAAGCCGAAGTCATGAGTTTAATAAAGTCTGATCTTGAAACATCTTTAAGCACATTTGGTAGTGATGATAGTTTTTGGACAGGCAATAAAAATTTCTGGTC
This sequence comes from uncultured Saprospiraceae bacterium, assembly GCA_938039305.1. Classification (GTDB taxonomy): domain Bacteria; phylum Bacteroidota; class Bacteroidia; order Chitinophagales; family Saprospiraceae; genus JAJRXG01. The sequence continues at coordinate 7,052 of CALHUZ010000342.1, read as the reverse complement.
TAAAGCAGCTACACTGGCTTTGAAAGGTGACGTATATATCTGGTCAGGAAGTCTACTTGGTGGAGGTAGTTCTGATTTTTCCACTGCAAAAACAGCATTGGAACAGATTTCTTCGTTAGGAATATCTTTAGAAAGCAGTATTTCTGATTTATGGGGTATAGGAAGTGAAGGTAATGACGAATTCATTTTTTCAATGCAGTACGCGCAAGACGAAGCTTCTAATTTTTATAATAGTTTAACTGGTCGAAGTACAGAAATCAATCCTCAGTTTGATGCTCAAGGAGCTTCCATGAGCGATTTTATCATTGCTGGAGCGAACAGATATGGTCAGTCAGAAAAAACCATTTTATTGTTAGACGATAACAATGATAGCCGCAAAGAAGCCACTTTTATTAGGTTATACATTGATGACAATGGAGGTGCAGGATACCCTAATTATACAGAGCCTGCTTATTTTGGTTCAATCTTTAAAAAGTTTTTAGGTCGGGTAATTGGTTCTGAACGCATATTTGAAAATGATATACCAGTATATAGATATGCAGATGTTCTATTGCTATTGGCTGAAGCAAAAAATCTTTTGGGTGAAGATCCATCGAGTGAGGTTAATCTAATTAGAGAAAGAGCTTATGGTGAAAATTATAATGTGGATACGAATGGCTATTCAAATGGTTCACAAGTAGATAATGCGAATGCTATATTAGATGAACGTTATAAAGAGTTCATTGGTGAAGGGAAAAGATGGTGGGATCTTAGAAGAGCTGGCAGCCAATATGTAATTGATAATATCACCTTCTTAAATTCTGGTGACGAATTTAAGCTTCTATTACCGATTACCACAGATATGATAGGAAGAAATCCGGGATTAGAACAAACACCTGGATATTAATTAGAAGAATTTTTCATAGTTTTTTCATATTTACTGCAAATCGAGGGGGAGTTACATCCCCCTTTTTTTTATAACCAACCAGAGCTTACTATGAAGAACGAATGTTGTATATATCTACTGTCATATTGCTTCCTTTTCATTTTTTCCATAAATGCACAAGCCCAACTCCAATTGCCTGACATTTTCAGCGAACATATGGTTTTGCAAAGAAACATACCTATTCCGGTCTGGGGAACTACCAATGCATCAGCGCTTGTGGAAGTGACTTTGGATAGTCATAAAATAACGGTTAAATCGGACGATAATGGAAATTGGAAAGCAACGCTACCTGCTATGAAAGCAGGCGGTGCTTATGTATTAAGCATCAGCTCAGAAAATCAGACAGTACAAATAATAGATATTTACATAGGAGAGGTTTGGATTTGTTCCGGGCAATCGAATATGGAGTGGCCACTTCATCAAACTACTGAAGGTTCCATTGAAATTCCAAAGGCTAACTCTCCGCTCATCCGCCTATTTCATTTCAAAAAAAAGCACGACACCTACAAGACTCCTTATTCAGTAGAACAATTAGAAGCATTTTCGGAAGGAGCCTTTTTTTACCAACCAAGATGGACGTTAAGTGCACCCGAAACGGCCGGCATGTTTTCAGGAGTAGGATATTATTTTGGAAGAGCATTATATGATTCACTAAATATCCCAATTGGCTTAATTCAAGTAGCTGTAGGTGGATCACCTTGCCAATCTTGGGTGAGTAAAGAAGCACTAGCGAGTCATCCACAGTTGAAACACTTGGTGGATGGCGAGCAGCCGTGGATTACATCCGAAATCATCCATCCGTGGCTGGCAGAAAGAGCAAAAGAAAACTGGGCCAAAGCTATCGTAGAGAAAAATAGACCACTTCCTGGGCATCCGTTCGCCCCAAGCTATCTTTTTGATTCTGCAATCAAACTCATTGCACCATATACTATACGCGGTGTGATATGGTATCAAGGAGAATCCAATGCCACGCATCCACTGTCTTATCCAGCCATGATGCAAATGCTAGTTACGAGCTGGAGGGACCTTTGGGGTCAAGGAGATTTTCCATTTTACTTTACTCAACTCCCCAAGATCGGTAACCGAAATCTTTGGGCTGAATTTCGAGAGGAACAACAGCGATGCCTATCTAATACAAATACGGGCATGATTGTAACTATTGACCAAGGACATCCTACAGATGTACATCCAAAAGAAAAGAAGGTAATAGGTCATCGACTTGCTCACTTGGCTCTTGCTGAAACCTATAATAAAAACATTGAGGCAGAAAGTCCTATGCTTCGCTCATATCATTGGGCAAATGCAACACATAAAATCGTTCTTCATTTCAAAAGCACTTATGATGGTTTGAGTGTAAAAAATGACTCTTTACCCAAAGGTTTTTATTTGCAAGGCTATATAAAAGAAGGCTCTTTAGAAACAATCATAGCCCCTGAAAACATATTGCTAATTAAAGATGAAGTCGTCCTAACTTACCCTGTTAATTTTATACCAGTAAAAGTAAAATACGCCTGGGCGTCTTATCCTGATAATAATGTAATTAATAGCGCTGGTCTTCCATTAGCACCCTTTAGAATAGAACTGGGAGGTAATAATTAGAGCAAATAAATATGTGGGAAATCACTCTGATTCTTTAATTATTCTTTCCTTATTTTGTTTAGCATACTGAGAAGGCAAAATACCAAAGAAATCTCGGAAGCATTTACTAAAATATTTAGGTGTTTTGAATCCCGTCTGATAGCAGACATCCGAAATGGATATGTCGACTTTAGTTAAAATTTGAGCAGCTCTTTTCAAGCGAATGATTCTAATAAATTCATTGGGGGTGTTATCAGTGATAGCAGGCAGCTTTCGATACAAAACTGGTCGGCTGATTCCAATTTCTTTTGCGAGCATACTCACGTCAAACTCAGCGTCATCCATATGTTTTTCAACGGCATCAATAGCTCGCCGAAGCAATGATTGATCAGGAGATGTAATGGCAATTTCGTGAGGCTCAAGAGCTAAGTTTTGGCTAAATTTTTCTCGGAGTCTTTTTCTTGAGGTTATTAAATTTTTGACTCTCAACTTAAGTAGGGTAGGGTTGAAGGGTTTAGTGAGGTAATCATCCGCCCCTGTTTCCATACCTTCTGTTTGATACAATATAGAAGCGCGAGCAGTAAGTAAGATAATAGGAATATGGCTTGTTTCAAGAGTAGTTTTAGATTTTCTACAAAACTGCAATCCATCCATTTCGGGCATTAAGACATCTGAAATAATTAGATCGGGTAAATGCTTCAATGCTACATCCCAACCTATCTTTCCATTAGAAGCTTCCAGAATGTGACATTGGGGTAGAAACAATTTTTTCAAATAATTTCTGACGTCCTCATTGTCTTCTACAATCAATAATGTAGGTGCATCAGCAGAAGGGGGTAGTGAGGTAGGTTCAAAATCGCCATCTTGATTTTCGATCTGATAATGAATGGCATGCTCACTGCCCTTATGGTCAGAGATGATTTCCTCCTCTTTGAAGTGCTTCACGCCTAAGGGTAATTCAATTACAAAACGTGTGGACACATCCTCCTCACTTTCCGCCCATATAGTACCGTGGTGTAACCCGACCAGTTTTTTAACCAATGCCAGTCCAATACCACTACCGAGATAATTACCAGAGTAGTCTTTGTCGAATTTATGAAATCTTTCAAAGATATGAGGTAGGTCTTTCTTGGAAATACCTTTGCCTGTGTCCTCTATTACAATTTGGACAATCTTTTCTTCTTTGGTGATATTGATGTCAATTTTTCCACCATCAGGCGTGAATTTAAAAGCGTTGGAGAGAACGTTAAAAAATACATTTTCCATTTTGTTCCGATCATACCATAAATCAATTTTATCGGGTTGGTGATTAAATGAAAAATCTATATTTCGGTGATGAGCGAATTCTTTAAAAGACAAGATAATTTCCATAATGGATTTTACAAAATCCCCCTTAGCCACCTGAAGTTCAGCATGCCCTGCTTCTTGCTTGCGAAATTCAAGCAATTGATTAACTAAAAGTAATAGACGATTAGCATTGCGATTGATGTTCGTCAATTGGGCACGGACTTCCTGTCGCAGATCTCCGGAGGTAATCAATTCCTGAATTGGGCTCAAAATCAAAGTAAGAGGGGTCCGAATTTCGTGCGAGATATTGGTGAAAAACCGGAGTTTCATTTTATTGAGTTCTTTATTTTTTTGACGCTCCAGTCGCTCAAAATTTAGTTCATTTTTTAATTTAAAACGAGCTAGTTCATATTTTCTGAAAAGATAAATAAGAGAAAGGAATATGAGAGTATACAAGACATAGGCCCAAATTGTCTGCCATGGTGCAGGAAGTATAGTTACAGCTATCTGAGTAACTTGGCCATTCCAAAGCCCTTCGGTATTAGAAGCTTTCACCTTGAAAGTATAATCACCAGAAGCCAAGTTAGAAAATGAAGCATACCGACGACTGGCATCGTTATAATGCCAGTCGTCATTAGTGGCACCTTCCAATTGATAGGCGTATTTGATATTGTCAGAATCTGCAAAGTCAAGGGCAGCAAATTCAAAGGTGAAATCATTTATGAAATAGGGGATGGAAATCGCTTTTGTTTCGTCAATAACTTTTTGCAGAATAGTCTTGTTTCTAATATTTTCTCCAGGCTGGATAGAGCGGTTGAATATTTTTAAGTCAGTGACTAAGCTATTATAACTTTCATTAACTTGTTTTTTTATTCTGTCAGGAAAAAAAATATTCAATCCATTCGTTCCACCAAAATACATGGCACCAGTCTGTGAAAAACAAGAAGCCCCTAAATTAAATCCATTACCCTGTAAACCATGGCTTGTAGTATAATTAACAAATGTTTCTGAATTAGGATTAAATTTACTAATACCTTTTAATGTGCTAATCCAAAGATTACCTTCTGAATCTTCTTCAATACTTTTCACCACATCATTAGCAAGTCCATCTTTTTCCTGATAAACCATAAAAGATCCGGTTACTCTGTCAAATCGATTTAAGCCGCCTCCAAAGGTTCCTATCCAAAGCTGTTGAGTAAGAGGCGATTCGAATATATGTGTAATGATATCATTGCTGATGTTACCCTTCTTACCCTTTTCAGTTGTGTAATGGATAAATGTTTCATCTATGGGATTATACCGATTAAGGCCACCACCATAAGTGCCAATCCAAAGAATGCCGAGATGGTCTTCAAAAACGACACGAATATCATTGCTATTTAGGCCATTTGAGTTATTGGGATCATGCCCAAAGTGACGAAACTGCTTTGATTGCCAGTTGAATTGGCTTAATCCTCCATCGGCAGTTCCAATCCAAATGTTGCCTTTCAAATCTTCGCATATTGCCCAGATGGCTTTCCCAGATAGTTCAGAACCTGAAGCAGTTTTATTAAAATCAGAAAAGGATTTATTCTTGCGGTCAAACAGAAAAAGGCCACCACCATCTGTACCAATCCATAGGTTTTCATTTGTGTCTTCATAAATGCGTTGGACATTATTTTTTACAACATTACTACCAACTACGGACTGCAAATGACTGGTGAATTTGTCTGTTTTTGAATTAAAATGGCTTAAGCCACTGTTATATGCGCCCACCCAAATTTCTCCTTTCTTATCTTCATAAATGGCTTTAATCAGATTGCCGTTCAAACTGCCGAGCTGGCCTGGGATAGGATAAAAATGTTTGATGAGTTGTTTTTGAGGATCAATCCAATTCAATCCTTTGTTGACCATTCCTAACCATAAAATACCCTTACTGCTTTGGTGTATGGTATTGACGAGGTTACCGTTCAAACTATAAGGGTCTTCCGGGGTGTTTTTAAATGGAGTGAAAGTTTCATTTTCTCTATCGAAAATATTTACCCCTCCGCCATTCGTGCCGACCCAAAAATTGCCATCGCTATCCTCCAAAAGACATGATACGTGATTGTGGCTGACGCTATTAGGGTTAGTTTGATCAAATTGCCAAGAATCGAATTTTTCATCCTCATCATTAAAACGGTTTAAGCCCTTAAATTCTGTCCCTACCCAAAGCGTCCCTTTGCGATCTTCATAAATGGACTTTACAGAATTGCCACTGAGGCTAAACGGAGCCCTCGTCTTACTTTCAAAGTGTTTAAAAATACCATTGCCATCTCCTTCAATATTCAAATTTAACATATCCAAGCCTGCAGAAACCGTACCTGCCCAAAGGCGGTTTTTGCTGTCGATTATCATAGTCCAGATGTTATCATCCGCCAAGCTAGTCGGCACGCTGGGATTATACCGGAAACGGGTAAAGCAAGCTGTTGCGTCACAGCGGGAATTTTCGCTTTGTTCAAGAACGATTCTATTGAGACCACTTGCTAGCGTTGCCACCCAAATTGTCCCATTTGCATCGGCTGCTATACCATGGACCCGATTGCCACTTAAACTATTGGAATTGTTAGGATCATGCTTAAAGTTAGTGAACTCGTCATTTTGATGATTATATCTAGATACCCCTCCACCATCTGTTCCTACCCATAAAGAACCTTGTTCGTCTTGAAAAATAACCCTTACAATATTGCTGCTAATGCTGGTAGAGTCAGAGGGATCATGTGTATAAGTTTTAAAAGAATACCCATCATAACGTGCTAAGCCCGATTCCATACCTATCCAAAGAAATCCTTTCTTATCTTCTAATACAGCAAAAACGTGTTCTTGAGGTAGTCCGTTTTCCGTAGTAATATGATCGAACTTTATATAGGTGTTTTGTGCAGTTAGAGGGTTAACTGAAATGAGAAAATATATACTCCAAAATGCTTTGAAAAATGAGTTCATATTAATCCTTATGACATTATATTCTTAAGAGAATTTGTGAAGTTCATTTGAAATATATATGTCTAATTGTACGATTACTGGATTGAATGTTTGTTTGAATATTTAAAGCAACCTTTACTTAATAATTATAAATAAAAGTGATGAGTATGTGTAAGACGTTTATACGCTCTTAAAGTTAAATATGTTTATGGGTTAATTACGAAAATATCCGAATAAAAAGAGCGCGGCTGACATAAAGTCAACCGCGCTCTTTTCAATATCTTATTACAAATTAGTTCGACTGCAAAGTCGAAATACTCTG
>CALHUZ010000341.1 GCA_938039305.1 uncultured Saprospiraceae bacterium | reverse complement strand
GATAAACTCCCAGATGCTTCAACCCCAGCCCCTAAAGCCATAGAACCGTAGCCATCAGCTAAAGTATTAAAGCCATAAGCAAAAGAGTTCTCACCCAAAGAATCAGGAATCCAATTTCTAGATTGAAATAATTCTCCCCCTCGAAAGGCACTTTGCCCTTTGTCATAAAAGAAAAACTGATCGGACACTTCACCTGTCGGCAACTCATCTGCTCCAAAAACAAAGTCATCATTAGAATTATCTCCTGTGCTTCGCACTACCCCATTGACATTTTCAAAAGCAGGACTGCTTCCACCTACAACCTTCCATAGTGTCCCATCATGATACCAAAAACTATCAGTTGTCGTATCATATACCATAAGCCCCTCTGTACCGGTTATGGCAGTTCTTTGAGTAGTTGTCATCCGAGGAATAAGGAGCCCTTTCTCAGTACTTGCTAAATCAAAGATAGCTGATGCATGAGGATCGACACCTGCTTCGTTAACAGAAAGTGATTGCTCGAAATTGATCTGCCCAAAAGACATAGAGGTTAATAATAGAAAGGTAAAAATAATAAAGAGCTTAATGCTTTGAAAGGAGGTCTTCATAACATTTTTGTTTTGGTTATCAATGCGTTATAGATGCATCTCATCTAAAGAACAAAACAAAGATCATCGATAGGAATAGCCTTTTTCCTACCCATGTGGGTAGGATTTTCAACTTGAGCAAATAATTAAAAAGGAACCCTCTGCCTTGCGCAGCATCTCCTTCATGAGGGAGAGTAAGAAAACGGGAATCACGAAATGAAAGAGTAACTATTGATTCACCTTCACAATCTTTTCAATTATGCTCTTGCCTGAGTGATGGTCTTTAACTTCAAGCAGGTAAGTACCTTGTGGCAATGAAGCGACTTGTAGCTTAGATGGTTGCTTTGAAGTCTGCTTGAGTAGTCGGCCTTCAATATCGTACAATGAAGCGGTGAACTCAAGAGCACCACTGACATCGATATTGATGACATCGGTTGTTGGATTAGGAAAGATGGTGATTGTAGTATGAGACAATTCATAAACCGCAGTCGTGACATCAAGTCCATCACAATTTTCATCTATATCGTTATTAGGAATCTCCTGTGCATTAGGATTGATGTTTGGGTCATTGTCATTGCATTCAAAGGCTGCTAAGAAGCCATCTCCATCATTGTCCACGCCTGTGAGTGGATCTCTGCCATTTTCAAAATCCACGCTTACGTTGCCAACAAGACATCGTGACATCTGAGGGAATGTTGAAGTGATGACATAGAAGTAGTCGAAGGTCTCAGAACCAACAGCTGTTTCAATTGTAATTGTGGAAGCGATGCCATTGCATTCATCGAGGTCTCCTAAGCCTTCTTCGTACTCATAATCGACGGTGTACTTACCAGTGTAAGGACCACAAGGAGCAGTGATGCCATCACCTGGACGCTCACCTGATTTTAGTTGAAAACTTGGTTGAAGCTCTTTGATGATACCATCTGCATCAGGACCAAATTTATAAATGATCGGAAAGCCATCTGATGCCCAACCCACTTGAAATAATTCTGTAATTGATGGAGCACTTGTGATACCAGGTTGCTCTGTCTCAAGGTATTCAAACATCTCTCCGTGATAGTGATAGCCAGCAGCATTATTATGCGCTGTGGCACAGTCCAACTTGACTTCTCCATTGCCATCACCTTGATTGTTAGTTGGTTCAAAAACCCACTCCCAGTTAAATTCTCCAGTATTAGGATTCACAAAAATGAAAGGAGTACCAGGTGCTGGTGAAAATATCACCCCATTGAGTGCCACACCCAAGTGTCTCGCTGGTCGCCCATTCTCTCTGATGATATTTGTTACCCCACTTGTGATAACTGGGTCTTTGTCAAGTCTAAAGAAATTGTAAGTCTGTACAGGTATATTATTAGGATTATAACAGTAGTTATGATTTGGGAAACCGTTGGAATAAATAAGTCGATCATCATCTTCTATATACTCATGATACACACTTGGATCTGCGGGTACTTCACAACATCCTATATTTTCAAATGACAAGACATCTACCACATCACATGAACTATTGCAATTGTCGATATCCAGCTCAGCACCATTCTGAATACCATCTTGACAAGACCAATCTGATCTAATGATCTGTGCCTCCATTTCTAATTCCGACAAGATAGCTGCTTCTTCATTACTTAAACTTCCGATCAAGTTATCCAGTTCATTTATATTTTCATCTACGCGATAAAACTCTTGGTTACCGGCATCACTTTCTATGAGTTTATACTTTTCGTTTCTAATTGCCCACTTAAATTCATTGCCATCTTGATAGTCCGAATAAACATATTTTCGGTTTATAGTATTCTCCTTTGTAAGAGACTCTTTAAGACTGAAGCTATTATGTATTCCTCCGTTTAGATCATTTGACGTAAGTTCTATAATCGTCGCATATAGATCGGCGACTTGAGATAGACCCAACTCAACTTCACCTTGTCTTGTCACACCGACGCCACTTATAATCAGAGGAACTCTTAGGCCTCCCTCGTACATCGACCCTTTACTATGACCTTCAGGATAGTGTTGAAGCACTCTATTGGCTGTGCCATTGTCTCCTACAAATATGATGCTCGTATTCTCTCGAGTCACTTGGTCCATACTGTTGAGTAATCTCCCGATCTCATGATCCATGGCTTCTATCATCGCTTGATATATCTCAAGATTTGAGGTTGGATCATCTATGGTGTACA
>CALHUZ010000340.1 GCA_938039305.1 uncultured Saprospiraceae bacterium | reverse complement strand
CATTGCCAGCAAGGTCTTCGAGATTAGAAAGAGAAAGTTGATATTGGACGCCTGGATTAAATCCTGCTGAAGGCGTGATAGTTAATCCATTCTTTGTAGTACTAAAGACAGGAGTGCTTACATCAGGGCTGATGCTAAGTTCATCCGTAGTCAGGTCATTTAGATTCATCGCTTCTGAAAATGTCAATTCTACAGAAGTTTCATTTGCCGACAGGCTGCTTACACTTGGAGCTATATCGTCAACTCTCAGTGATCCTACATAGATGTCGTCAAAGAAGAACTTGTCTTTTCTGCTTGATGTATATATAGATTCCCAACCGAAGACTAGAGCATCATTGAGTTCAGGAGCATTAATCTCTGCGGAGAATTCTGGGACAAAGCATACATCACCGGTTTCATCTACCTCTACAAGCAAATCAGATCCTGAAACTGATATTCTAAATCGGATAGATAAAGGTCCTTCGGCTACAAGACCCATACTTCCTGAAGCTATCACAGTGCGGTCATTTCCAGACTGATTGATGAGTTCGATAGCATCTTCGCTGCCATTTTGGCCTAAGCGAAGAAGATATCCATCTCCTTCTGTGAGGGCAGCATCTTCTGACCATAAGTATAGTTCAAGTCTATTGTTATTAGATGGATTGAAATCCATTCTAACTAAAAACTCCCATGACATATCTTCTTGCCATGTCATGGATTGATAAATCAGCGCTCGGCCTCCTGAAGTATCCTGTAGCTGCAATTCTTCCTGTGAGTTGACTTGATATAAGTCTCTATCTCCCAACCAAAGCTGATTTAATACTGCATTAGGGCCTGAAAAGTCATCTACTATCTGACATTGCATATAGTCTGCACTTGATAGCAATAAAATAATGATCCACATTTGCCTTCTCATAAAGAACGGTTAGCCTACGCAAATTAGGCTATTTTTGTACTTTTTTAGAGTGTATTGCATGTCTGATCATCCAGTCAGAACATATCTCACAATATTTTTGATTTTAGGCATACATTTTGGGTTGTTAAAACGATTATAAAATATACTATTAGAAGTTATGAGAGTAGCAGTTGTTGGAGTTACCGGGTTAGTAGGGAATGTGATGTTAGAAGTGCTCAAGAAGCGCGGATTTGAAATTACTGAGTTAATTCCTGTGGCGTCAGCAAGATCTGTGGGTAAGCAAATCAACTTTGGAGGTAAGGGTTATACTGTGATCTCTATGGAAGATGGCGTCAAGTCGCGACCTGATATTGCTCTTTTTTCTGCTGGTGGTTCTGTTTCATTAGAGTGGGCGCCACGGTTTGCTGAAGTTGGTACGTTTGTCATAGACAACAGTTCGGCTTGGAGAATGGATGCAGATAAGCCACTGATTGTGCCTGAGATAAATGCTGACTTGTTGGGTAAGGATGAAAAAATTATTGCTAACCCTAATTGCAGCACTATTCAAATGGTTGTGGCGTTAAACCCACTTCATAAGGCTTATGGTATAAAGCGTCTTGTAATCTCAACGTATCAGTCTTTCACTGGTACAGGTGTGAAAGCAGTTAATCAGTATAACGCAGAGCGTGATGGCACTTCTGTAAATGGTGATGCAGCTTATCCTCATCCGATATTTGAAAATTGTATTCCTCATTGTGATATATTTTTAGACAATGGGTATACAAAAGAGGAGATGAAGCTAGTTCACGAAACACGTAAAATTCTAAGAGCCCCGGATATTCAGATTACAGCAACAGCAGTAAGAGTACCGGTCCATGGTGGACATTCTGAATCAGTTAATGTAGAATTTGAAAGACCATTTGATATAGATGACGTAAGATCTATTTTGAATAAAGCAGATGGACTTATAGTACAAGATGATGTAGCTCATAACGTATATCCTATGCCAAGAGCGGCAAAAAATAAAGATGAAGTATTTGTCGGAAGAATAAGAAGAGATGAGTCCATAGACAATGGACTTAATCTATGGGTGGTTTCTGACAATCTTAGAAAAGGAGCAGCAACCAATACAGTACAAATAGCAGAATACCTTGTAGAAAATAATATTATAGCATCTCAGGTAACAACCTGAAAAAGATAGTTGTGTTTCAGTTAATTAATTGAAACGCGTAGTACCATTACTCAGTAAGAGTAATTAGAATTAATAGCAGCTGAGGCACGTCATATGTATGATGGAGTCTTGATTAAAAAGAACGAGAATAACATAACGAGCATGAAGACTAAGATTGTACTGTGGGGAGAGAATGAGAAAGATGAAAAAATTCTACTTGGAATTGAATTATTAGATGCTAATAATATCATCAGAATTCACAACATCCCTGAGAAGGAAGCAACTGAATTATTTTATAACCAGATGATGAATCAATGGCGTGAGGGGCAAAAAGTCTCTATGCCTGGATCAACAGAAGTGATTGATAGACCACTATCGATGACTGAAGGATTGCTTCCTGACAATATCAAAACAGACCGTCAAGATATACTTGCTCGTGCAAAGACTGAATGGCATTTTGTGATCCTGTCTTCCAAATTGTACGAATCTTATGCCGATGAAGTAGCTCAAATAAAAGAAAGGGTTAAAGACTTGACTGACTTTGATCAAGGGATGTGGGAAGAGATGAAGTCCTTCTGGAAGAAAGTTCAAAATCAAGTTCAAGAAAAGAATCTTTTTAGAGAACATGCTACAGAACTTAGGTCTAAGACCAATGAGATTTTTGATTCTCTAAAGAGTCTTAAAAAGTCTATGAATGATGAATTTGAGGGACTAAGTAAAGGTCACTTTGATAAGTTCACCGCTATTGTTGATGACATAGAAGCACGGATAGAAAAGGGTTTGGGTCTACAACCTATATTCAATGAGCTGAAAGGAGTCCAAGCGGATTTTAAAAATTATAAATTCACTCGCAAGCACCAAAACGATATATGGAATCGTATAGATGGCGCCTTCAAAAAGGTTAAAGAGAAGAAGTTTGGAAGTAAGGCTTCTGGAGGGAATAACCCTGTTAATAGATTGACCAGAAGACTTGAAGGTCTTCAGTCTGCTATAGGAAAGATGGAGCAGTCTATAGGAAGAGATACAAGAGATAAGCAATTTCAAATTAAGCGAATCGATACTACAGATGGGCAACTCGAACTTCAGATCAGACAGGCTAAGATGGCGATGATCGAAGAGCGTATCAAGAGTAAGCAGGTCAAGTTAGACGATATGCTAAGTACTCGTGTAGAACTAGAAAGTAAGATAGCTTCAGCTCAAAAGAAAGAAGAGGCAAGAGAGGCCAAGCAAGCTCAAGCGAAAGCTGTCAAGCAGGCTAAAAAAACGATCAAAGAAGATATCGCAAAGGACATAACTGAGCGAAGTGAAAGTCTGAAGGAGAAAGAGGATAAGTTGAAGAAAGCAGCAGAGTCCATCAAAGAAGCAAAGGCTAAGAAAAAGAAATCAGTTACTCCTCCACCTGTTCCAGTATCAGTTGAATCAAAAGTAAAGGAAGTACTCCCGGAGGCTGAAGTAGTAAAGGAAGTTGTATCTGAAAAAGTAGTTGTTGCAGAAGAAGTAGATGCAAAGTTAACTGAAAGTGTAGCTGAAGCTATAGTGCCAGTAGCACCAATTGTTGAAGCAGCAGCACCAGGAATTGTATCTGAAAAAATAGTTGTGGCAGAAGAAGTAAAAACATCAACTGAAAAGGTAGCGGAGGTTATAGTTGAGGAAACACCACCGTCTGCTGAAGCCGTGTTAGAAGAAGTGAAAGTCGCTGAAGTGGATGAAGTAGTAAAAAGCGAAGTCGTTTCGGAAATAACAGAAGAAATAAAGGCTATAGCTGAAGAAGAGGAGTAGGAAGAGAAACAATAGAGTGATATATTCATATCATGAAAGCGATCATCCCAGTAGCAGGTGCAGGTGTTAATCTACGCCCTCATACATATACTCAACCTAAGCCTCTTATCCCGGTAGCAGGTAAACCAATTATCTCTTTTATCATAGATCAGTTGGCTGATGCGGGTATTACAGAGTTCGTATTTGTCCTCGGGTATCTGGGCGAAAAAATTAAGAGTTATCTCTCAAAAAATTATCCAGACCTTGATGTAACATATGTATATCAAGAAGATCGAAAGGGACTAGGTCATGCCATAAAATTGACGAAAGAGGCAATAGGGAAAGAAGATGAAATTATAATATTATTAGGTGATACAATTATCGATATGGATATGAAAGAATTCATATCGATGAAAGGATCAGCGCTTGCGATTCAGAAGGTCAAGGATCCTCGAAAATTTGGGGTAGTCGAAGTTAATGAAAAAGGCTTTGTCACTAAAGTTATAGAAAAGCCTTCGATTCCAAAGTCTAATCTCGCTATTGCTGGACTTTATAAAATATCTAACCTGCCCAAGTTATATAAAGCCTTAGATAAAGTATATGAGCGTGCTATAGCGAATGGTAAGGAAGTCCATCTCGCAGAAGGCCTAATGGAAATGATAAAGGATAATGTGAAGTTCAGGACCTATCAAGTAAGTGGATGGTATGATTGCGGTAAGAAAGAGATTCTTTTAGAAACTAATAAAATGCTGCTTCAAAGACGCGTCTCAGATGTAGGCACCCAGTTTATTTTTAATCACTCTATTATCATTCCTCCAGTTATATTTGGAAAGTCGTGCACATTTACAAATGCAATAGTTGGCCCTCATGTGACTATTGGAGATAATGTCCATATCGAGAATTCCTTTATTTCAGATTCTATACTTGGAGACTATGTCCAGATCAGCGGCGCGGTCTTAACAAAGTCGGTGATTGGAAACGATGCTGTTATCAAAGGTCTTTCTCAAAGTCTCAATATAGGAGACAACAATGAGATTGATTTTTCTTCTTAGTTTTCTAATTAGCATATTTACGGAAGTATAAATTATCTGAAGATAGTAGCTCCCGCTATACGTCGATTATACTTTGTATAAATTCTTTCTTAAGGACAAGCTTCAAGTTAGTGAGTACAATTTCTCCCATAGAATGACAGCTTAAAAAGACATCATTTTTATGATGTTCAACAAGCTCTTGGCTGAGTTTTAAAACTTTTTCAGGATTGGACATTTTGTCCTTCGTCATGCAGTTAATCAGCTTATTCAATCTGACTTTAGAGGATCTGGCCCGTCTTGCTATCAGCGATCTCTCTTCAAGTTGGTACTGCCTGACAGCATCGGATTCTAAATGCTTCATACCAAGCGCAATGATGGGATTGTTCTCTTTAAAATACTGAGGAAGATAAAAACTCTTCCATCCTTCATAAGACTGCTGATCAAAGTCTATAGCTCTAAATCGATATTGAGACCCTTCGATATCTGGAGTGATGTCGACTATGTAGTTGTAGGCTCTCATATCTCCTAAAAGCCGTACAAAGCATCGTTCATTAAACTTTATGAACTCCTTGGCTATTCGGATCTGGTCAAACTTCGGCACCTCTAAGAACCTTGCCATAAAATCATCACCTGGCACTCCTGCCACATGCTCTTCTATCAGTGTCTTGTCATAACACAAATAGGATACGCGATTAGGAGAAAGGATGCCTTCAAGTTCTAATCCATAAATGCGACTGCTATCCACTTGCTTAACATAGAAGTGATCATAGTTATCATTGAGCTTATTTATGATGCGTATGCGAAATGGCTTCGTGTTGCCGAAAGTACAATAGTCGATGCGAGCGATAGACAAGTGTTCTATGACCTCCATATCGCCTTCTGTCTTGAGTATGGCATAGATCTCACAAAGCGCATTATGAATATCAACTCGCTCGGAATGATCATAATGAACCGTCTCCCAGAGCGTATCTTTTCCTTTAGTATCGAGAAGAGGTGTTGCTGCCATATATCGCAGCATGTCTTCATACTGAAGAGGTAGCACGACCATTCGTCCATATTGCTCTAAGTATTGGAGCAAGCGCCTAGAAGGCGCAAACATCACTTTCTTCTTCGAAGGTTTATTGCCGTGCATATTACTAAGACAGTCAATTATTATTCCTATTTCACCTTTTGCTCTTGTCGAAGCCCCTTATTGGAGCAGTAGTTGCTATAATAATTTACATTTGAGAAAAATAATAGAGTGGCATAACCTATTATTAAACGTCTAAAGTCAAAGGAATAATAATGCCAGAAGTATCGCGTCGTGGAGAGAGTATGACACAGTCTCCTATCCGGAGTTTGATTCCATATGCTCGAAAAGCAAAGTCAGATGGAACCCATGTATATCATCTCAATATTGGGCAGCCAGATATAGAGACACCAAAGCAAGCCTTGGCTTCTCTGAAGTCCTATGACTCAAAGATTGTAGGATACGGCAACTCAGAAGGTGTTGAATCACTTAGAGAGACAGTTAAGAACTACTATTGTGAGCACGTCTCAGAGATATCCGTAGAGGATATTTATGTCACAACTGGGGCTTCAGAGGCCATCAGTTTTGCATTGTTTTCATGTTTTGATGAGGGAGCAGAGATCATCATACCAGAGCCTTTTTATGCTAATTATATAGGCTTTTCTCATGTGTCAGGGGTTTCTCTTGTTCCTGTCACAAGTAGTATCAAAGATGGTTTTGGACTACCTGATACCTCTGATATTGTTGCCAGAATTACTCCTAAGACTAAGGCCATTTTCCTTTGTAACCCTAGTAATCCTACTGGAAATCTATATACTAAACGAGAACTCTCCGCTATTGCTGAGTTAGTCAAAAAGCATGATTTATTCTTGATTGTAGATGAAGTGTATCGAGAGTTTTGCTATGATGCCGAGTTCTATTCTGTTCTAAAGATTGATGGGATAGAGGATCATGTACTTGTGATAGACTCCATATCTAAAGTCTTTAGTTCTTGTGGCTCGAGGATTGGATTTATAGTCACTCGCAATGAAAAATTGCGAAATAGCATCTTAAAATATGCCCAGCTGAGATTGTGTCCACCTATGATAGGGCAGCACATGGCAGAGTCATGCTTCAGTGATCGCAAAGCATATCTTGATACTGTCAGAGCTGAGTATAATAGTCGGAGGCTATATCTATACAATCGGCTTTCTAAGATGGAAGGGGTGAAGTGCTATTTGCCCAAAGCGGCATTCTACATCATGACCGAGCTGCCTGTTGATGATACGGATCACTTCTGTAAATGGCTTTTATCTGACTATCGTCATAATGGAGCTACCATCATGATGGCTCCTGGCCAAGGTTTTTACCTTTCCCCAGACATTGGTGTTAAGCAGGTTAGGATTGCTTTTGTCTTAGGATTAGAGCCACTTGGGATAGCTATGGATATCTTAGAAAATGCTCTAAAGGAATATCAAGGGCACACTCAGCATGTGGCTGCTATCGCTCAAAATCTTCCTTAGGTTCAGAAGTCCATAAAAGTTTTGTTTCGACGCTAAAAATCGAACGAACACTACCAAAAAGGTTCTATAATTTGATGACTATCTATTAGTTGTCAAGAATTGTGATATATGACTGACATTTATCATAAGTAGGCATAGATATTGACCTGTTAGGTATGTACCCCGCAAGAATTCATGAATCAAAGACCAGATAGACTTCTCCTCGCAGCCTTATTCATAGGACTAGTTTTTCATGGTACTATCTTCTTCTTTACTTACGAGCAGACATACGATTCTTTCGTCCACATGTTCTTCGCTGATCATTATGCGCGATCATGGTTCGAACCTTGGGATAATAGGTGGTATACGGGATTCAATGTAACAAGTTATCCACCTCTTGTTCATCAATTAACAGCCCTTCTTTCACATCTTATAGGATTGCAATATGCATTTATCGCAATGGCCATCGGTATCTTTCAATTGCTCATTATTGGATCTTATCGTTTTGCGAAGCTATGGACAACACACAAAGCGGCGGGATACGCAGCTCTCTTTACTTGCTTCTCTACATCTATCATGGAAGCGCTTCATTTATTTGGGCAGTTGCCTACGCTCATGGGCATGGCTTGTTTACTCAATGCCCTACCGGAAATATATCGCTGGATTAGATATGGCAAGTATTATCGCTTATTGACAGCTGTCTCTATCATGGGAGTTGGAGTTACTTCGCATCATGTCACGACTATTTTTGGAATGGTATTTTTCGTGGCGCCAGTGATGGGTCTTGCCGTGATGGATACTTTACTTACTAAGACTGCAGGGCATGACGGATCAGTGAGTACTACTGCTCAATCGATCAGAGCATCGATCAATCAAGAATTAACAAAGCTTTCTATTAAATCTTTCCTTATTGAGACTTATGCTAAGCGTAAGGAGATCATCATATTCGTAAGCTTGGTGCCCGTTATTATGATGTTGGTTTTTCCATATTTCTACTGGTCCAGTACAGATCCAATATCTCAGGTTTCTATTCCACATGGATCGAGAGACTCATTTATTGATGTGCCATCATCTGGATTGATGTTCTTTTTGATTCCGATGGGCATTTTGTTATTACTATTGCCATACGTCTTCAAAAGAGTTTGGACTAAGAGAAATATATTCATAGGATTGTCCTTCACTCTAGTTGTGATTTTAGGTACTGGAGGAACGACGCCTATTCCCAAACTGATGTTAGGAGAAAATGCTTTTAACATTCTTACTCTTGATAGATTTACCTTTTGGGCGACTATCATTGCCATACCATTCATTGGAGAGTTCTTTTGTCGATTATGTGAAGGTGATTTTAAAGAATATTTTACTCAGAAATGGGGTATATGGCCACATCGACTTTTGTGCGCTTTCTTTGCACTGAGTACAGCAGGGTTGACTATTCTAATCATCAACCTGAGTACATTTAGACCACTTCAGCCAGAATCCATTGATGTAAAACCAATTGTCCAATTTTTGGAAAGAGACCAGCATGACAAGTGGAGGTTTATAACATTGGGGTTTGGGGATCAGATGGCATGGTTATCTTCTCAGACAACAGCACAGTCTGTTGATGGCAATTACCACTCTGCACGAAGACTTCCTGAGATGACAACGAGGCCGCTTGAGAGATTAGAGAATTCTAAGTTTAAAGGAGTGCAAGGTCTTGGTTCGTTACAACAATTCTTGACGATACCTGAAAAATATTATTTGAAGTTCATTTTTTCTAATGATAAGTTTTATGACCCCATCCTTTATTACACTGGATGGGAACGAGTGCAGAGATTAGAAAATGGAATTATGGTGTGGCAAAAGCAAGATATCCCGCCATTGCCTTCTGTTCTTCCCATGAAGAACTTGCCTCAAGTTATGAAGTTGATGTGGGCTATCTTACCTCTTAGCTCATTGATATTTGCCTTTGGGATCAACTTTCTATTTGTCTGGTACACGAGGTTTAGTAAAAAGCCTTTCTATGATGATGACTATAAGAATACGACTCCGGAGTTGCCCAAATTCAAGAAAAGCCTATTCAGGTTTATGGGTATTTGGTGTTTTGTCATCGTCTCAGTTGTAAGTGTAGTCGTCATTAAGCAGTGGCTTTCTAATCCAAATGATACTCCTGAGACTGTGGTTGAAGCATACTATAACGCTCTGGACTTTAAGTACTTTAAGGCGGCTTATGAATTTTTTGATCCAACGGATAGGCCTTCTTTTGATGAGTACTTTATCAAACTGTCAGTCGAAGATGGTATAGTCGCATCTTATGCAAAGCTCGACAATATGAATGTCGAATTAGAAAAATTGGATGATAAAACTTATATCGCTAAAGTGGAAAATGAGTGGGTTACTCCTTTGGAGCAATACACGACCCATAGCGAGCACACTGTTGTAGACGTTAAAGGAAAGTGGTATATCAAAGCTCCTTCATTTGATGCTAACATTCCTTCTGATACTTATATAGAAGACCCATTGTTGAGCTTTCATCTTCAAGGAAAAAGAAGAGCATCTACTGAAGCTACGATGCACGACGATGTCATGGACAGACCAGAATTGCATATAATATCTGCCAGGTTGGTGAAGAAGGACAGTACTTACTCTGTTGTTGGGGAGCTTCAGAATATTGATAATCTGCCTGCACATGTGACGCTTCAAGCAAAGTTGTATGATGAATATGATAGAGAACTAGTAAGTTATAATGCTAAGTATGTAGCCATTCATAGAATCATGCCGAAAGAAACTATGACTTTTAGAATTGATTTTGAAGAGACTGCATGGGCTAAAATTGAAGATTTAGATCCAGGCAATTTTAATCCTGATGAATTTACTGATTACAAATTTGAGATTCCACCTACTTCACTAAAATTGTTAGCACGTGCGGTGGTAGATAAGAACGATTTATATCGTTCTGCAGGCATCCAAGACTTAGCTATTACTTCGGATGAAATAAGTGGGAGTGCTATTAACTTCGGAACTGAGGAGGTTAGCATACCAAAGCTGCTTATAAGCTACTTTGATGCAGATCAAAAAGTACAATGGGTAGAGACAAAGTTCATAAGGCAAGGAATTAGACAGCAACGAAAGAGGAGTTTTAGTTTTGAACGATTCGATCTAAGTGAAATTGAAAACATCTATACAGCTGATCAAGAAGATCTTTTTGTAAATGGTCTGGCTAACGATTCATATATACATCAAGCAAATACTAAGAAAAGAAATAATCTTATTCAATCCGGTGTTGAGTATATAAGCATTAAGGTAGATGCCTACATTGGTAATCCCACGATATATTAAAGCTATCAGAAAGTATATCACATATATCGTTTTTGCAATAGTAAGTATCCTTGCTGTGCTCTACATCCTGTCGAAAGATGAAGGTGTTGTTGAGCAACCAAGAATAAGTGCGAATGTGGGCCATCTCAATATCCCAGACACTCTTATAGCAGGAAGTCATTATTGTTTTACGTCTAAGGGAAGTTGTGATATTATAATAAAGCAGTCATGGGGTGTAACAGTATTACACCAAAGCGCTAATGATGAAATATGCCTTGCAGATAGTTTGATTAGTACATCTGGACTATATGAAGTAGTCAGAATTTGCGATGGGCAAGTAGTTAACAGTAAGGTTTTCACGGTAATACCTCGAGCACCATTTGGTCCTCTGGAGACTTATGTTGGTTCTAAGTCTATCACCGCTGATGGTGGCAAGCACTGGGCCATGATAACAGCCATACCAGTTGATAGTTTGGATAACCCAACTTCAGACCGTACAGAAGTAGTCATTAATTTAAGTCGGCCATCAGGTCAAGTTGTGAAGTTAAATCAGGTTACTGAAAACTTCATAACCTTTTATAAAATATACAGTGGATACAAGACTGGAAAAACGATCATAGGTGCAAGAGCTTCAACATCTATAAGCCAAGAGAAAGAGATCTTAGAAGAGCCGGGGTATCCTTCTGATTTTACGATTAGCAGCCACAATGTATTTCCATTTGCAGATAGTCGTCAGTACTTTCAAGTAAAAACAACTTTAATAAAAGATATATACGGTAATATAGTTAAAGATGGTACACTAATAGACTATGTTGTTTTTGATGAAGATGGTACAATGAGACAGCTACATGCTTATACTATCTCTGGTGTCGCTATTCTAAATGTTCAAAACCCTATGCTTCAAGGCGAAGTTAGAATTCAGGCAAGTGTTTATGGAGATGTATTGAGCAATTCTATAAGCGTCTACTTTTCTGCCAATATAGAAGAGATCCCTATTTATTATTCTGTTGAAGATGATGAGATTATAGTTGGCCCACTTGTAGGGAGATTAGGTCAATACTTAAACGACGGAAAACTTCTCGAATTTAATAATGAGACTACAGATGAATTGAGTGAGCTAGTGATCATGGATGGTCACACAAGCTATGATTGTCAATTTTTGGATAAAGGAGATTATTCGACCATAGTAAGTGTAGGTGGCCTGAAGCGAGAATTTAAATTTAGTAAACTCTAATTATGGGAAAGAATAGAGTTTTCTTTAGAATAATATTTTCAGTAGGATTGATCATTATCCTTGGTTTTATAGCAGGAGGATTAGGGAAGATCATAGCTTTTTTTGAAAAGGGAAGGGAGAAGGAAGTTTTTATAGATGTTGTTCCAGGGATCTCAAGTGTTTATACACCAAAGTTCATTTGGGAAGAGGATGATGAAAACACTGGGCGGGAAATGGAAGACTTTACTCGTGACATTATAGAGCATGATTATGTAAGTGCTTTATATCAGAGAAACATAGCTATCCTAAATAGAGATTCCTTGGTTTTATCAGAGTATTTTACCAATGAGGCGAAAGTCAAGATAAGCGATCTTGTGAAAGATCTAATTGGCTCTAATCACGCTGTTCAGAAGGCAGAAATGAATCACCGTGTCAATCTTCATTTTTATTCTGCTGATGGTCAGCTGATTTCATTTACTGATCGAGCCGTAGAGAGTCGACAGAGAGTTATAGATCTTAAAACTGATGGGAGAATTCTATCAGATGTCGATACCGCTGATTATAAGGTCATCATGCAGTTAGTTGATGGTTATTGGAAGATAAAGCACATGGTGAGGCAGCCGATGAGCGAGGAATTGAGCCTCATAGATACTATTAACATAAAAGGAGAATTAGATGTAAGTCTTCTTGAGACTCTTAATAAATCAAAAGGAATCAACTATTATCCTAAGGAGACACCATGGAAGGAGTTTTGGACAAATTATGAAGAGTCGATAATTGAGAAAGATTTTGAGTTGATTGCCGGATACGAATTGAACTCAGTTAGAGTATTCGTCAACTTTGAACAGTTTGGTAAAGGGCGCGTAGTTCCAGAGATGTTAGAAAGACTTCAACACCTCTTAGACACCGCGGAGAAGAATGGGCTTCATGTTATTCTGACACTTTTTGATTTTAATTCTGATTATCGCTTAATGATGTTTCCAGCTTGTGATAGGCAGATGGAGACGATAATGAAGAGGTTTCGTTCTCATCCCGCACTCTTAGCTTGGGATTTGAAAAACGAGCCAGATATAGATTTTGTATATCAGAATGCCGAAGATGTCAAAGAATGGTTGGCATTTATGATTTCAAAAGCAAAGCTCTATGACCCAGTTCATCCGATAACAATAGGATGGGCACATCCAGAAAGTGTACAACATTTTGCTGAGGATCTTGACTTTATCTCATTTCACTACTATCGAGATGTCGAGGACTTGGAAGAGACTATTGATACTCTTAAGGCCATAGCTAATGGTAAGCCTTTAATACTCGAAGAATTTGGTTTGTCTTCTTATGAAAGTTGGTTATTCCCGCTTTCAGTTACGGAACACGAACAAGCAAGTCACCTAAAGAAGGTGCTTGATATTTTGAAAATGAAAGGCGATATACCTTATTCATATTGGGCATTATATGACTTCGATTACGTGGGTAGCGATATTGCTGGTTCAAGGCCATGGCAGCGAAGTGCACAAAAACATTTTGGCATAATAGGAAGTGATGGAAAGGATAAGCCTGTAGCTCAGGTTTTCATCAAAGATGAGTTAGTTAGTTCTAAAGGCTTCTTTGACTATATCCCGAAGTATATAATAACATACATATTATTGATTTTTATATTTGTATCTTCTGCTTTGTTTTACAGAAAGGTTAGATAATTTGTTGCTGCAGCGCAAATACCAATGAATAGTTTATGAAAAAGTTAAAAATAGCCGTCATATCGAGCTACCCACCAAGTAAGAGAACATTGAATGAGTATGGTTATTACATGATTAATCATTTTCGAAAGAAGAAATCTGATTATGATAGTGTGACTCTCTTGTCTGATTTTTTACCTGATGGCAAAGAGTTTGACTTTGGAAGTGGCGATGTGCCTATCGAAGTCGAACAAGTGTGGGATTTCAATATGTGGAGCAACCCATTGAAGATTCTAAAAGCTGTGAAGAAGTCTAAAGCTGACGTAGTTTTATATAATATCCAGTTTCTTTCATTTGGAGATAAAAAGATCCCAGCAGCTCTAGGTTTGATAACACCATGGTTAACTAAGAAGAGTGGATATCCTTCTATTGTTTTGCTTCATAATATTCTAGAACAAGTAGACCTAACTTCAGCTGGAATAACTAAGAATAAATTGTTAGCTAAGGCTTACAATTTTATAGGCACTATGCTGACGCGGATTATTCTATCAGCCGATATGTTAGCTGTGACAATACCTAAATATGTAGAAATTTTAGAAGAGAAGTACAAAGCAAAAAATGTTGCTTTAATTCCTCACGGAAGTTTTGAATTGCCGCCATTGCCAGATTTTGGATTGCCGCCAGGACCTTTACAGGTTATGTCTTTTGGAAAATTCGGTACATATAAAAAGGTGGAAGGAATGATTGATGCTGTAGAGCTTATAAGAGCTCGTACAGATTTGGATATAGAAATTGTAGTTGCCGGTACTGATAATCCCAATACACCAGGATATTTAGATGGGGTAGAGAAGCAATATAGTCATGTGAAGCAATTGCGCTTTACTGGATATGTAGAAGAAGAAGATGTGCCAGTGATATTTGGCGAAAGCGCCGTAACAGTATTTCCTTATACTTCGACGACGGGTAGTTCTGGAGTACTTCATCAAGCTGGAAGTTATGGGAAGCCATCAGTTATGCCAGATCTAGGTGATCTAGCGATGTTAGTCAAAGAAGAGGGATATGGTGGTGCTTTCTTTGAACCTGACAATGTTGAAAGTTTAGCAGACGCTATTCAGAAGGTTCTTGAAGATGATGATTACAGAAGAAGTTTAGCAAAGCAAAATTATTATGCAGCTGCATCTTTGCCAATGGAAGATCTAATCGATTGGTATACTTTGCACTTTAGAAGATTGTTGAAATAGGTGATAGATAATCATCGATGAAAGAAGTACTGTCATAATGCCTATCTGTACATTTACTACTTCTGCAAAGTCGCTGTGATAAAGGCTGATTAAGACTATCTGGGTGACCCCTCCTATGATTGTAAGCCAAACTGGAAGCCTTCTGTCCAAGGATAAATGATAGTATACGAAGACATTGCTCAAGGCAAATAATGCTGTAGCCAAGGAGTATTTCCATAGCAATGGCGATATAGATAAATAGTCAGCCCCAAATAAAATGCCTACCATCTCCTCTGGGAAATAATAGCTTGTTACAACAATAGCTGTCGCGATGAGCCCAACAACAGCAAGTCCTCCTAAGAAGTATTTAGTATGAGGCTTTCCTTCTTTTTCTAATTTGATTACAATCGGAAAGAGTATCGTGACTACAGTCCATGTGCCAAAGTATACGATTCGTCCGATAAGTGCAAGGGCAGCATAAAGGCCTGCTTCGTACGGTTCGAAGAAGTGCTTTACGAGTATGATGTCACTATTGTTAATTAGAATTTGACTGCACTCATAGACCAAAATCATCATCAAAAACTTGTAGACTATAGGTGCATCGAAGACGGAGTCTTTACTATCAGAGTCCGCAGAAGACTTGGGTCTTGAAACAAGCCAAGTAGCAATGAGTGAAAGTGTAAGCCCCCAAGCAACACCATTAACTCGATAGCCCCAATAGACTAAAGCTATCGTGACCACTAGTCGGACCAGCATCTCAGTCTGGTAGGTTAATGCGAGCTTTTTGTAATGCAAATTACCTTGCAGCACTCCACGATTGACGCTCATTAAAAGATAAGCAGGTAGTCCAAGTCCAAAGATCATGAATGGAATGTAGGACTCAGTCTGAAAAAAATCTTGGAAAAAGATGGATGCGGCGATGGTTGATATCATCAGGCCGACGCCAAGTAAAAGGCTTTTCTTGTTTAGCCATTTGTATAAATGATGTTTCGCCGATGGTTCATTATCTGAATCATAGGTAGCTACATACTTTGCTGCTGTAAGTTGAAAAGCTAGAGCCAAGAAAGATACCATAAGCAGTATCGTAACTAATAAACTGACTTCTGAAAAGTCTTTAGGACCTAGCCATCTTCCAAGCAGTAGGTTGATCGCATAGTTTCCGGCATTTACTATAAGTGTACTTATGAATAGTATGCTTCCGTCTGTGATCAGTTTGTTTTCCGATACTGACATCAGATGATTTCAACGATTCTATCGAACTTAGTTAGATGTAATAGCTTTTTTAATTCTCCTTTGTCACTAACCTTAACTATTAGTTTTCCTCCTTTGTCCGAAACGATTTTGTGCGTTGAGGCTATAGTGTTGATCCCAACTATATCACATTCGGTGACTTCAGTTAGATCTAAGCTGATCTCATCAGAAGAATGAGCGAGTGCATTTACTTTTTCTTTGTGTTCTAAGGCTATTTCTGCAGTGAAGTCGCCTGATATTTTATAGTTATTGGTTGTCATTGTTTTCTAATATTTAACAGCGATTCTTAAGAGTTGGCCTAATATTTTTATTGAGTCTTTCATAGATAGCTTAGATCCATCCTCATGTACCCATCTTTTAAGAGGCTGTTCGCATATGAGACCTTGCACATTATCAACGCCAAAATGCTTTTTCATTCTTAGAAATATCTCTACATCAAATAACCATTTAGTCATAAAGGGTTTTTGGAAAGTTGCGTCTATCACATCGCGTGTCATAACTTTGGCACCACACTGAGTATCTTGAAACTCCATGCCCAAGATTTTTCTAATGATAAGGTTAACCGTCTTACTGATGATGCCTCGTGATGATTGCTTTATTATGCTGGCTCCCATCCTATTGATCCTGGAGCCGCTCACTATTTTGTAATCCGTAGAAGAGATTGTTTTAGTCAGATCGTTAAAATCCGCAAAATCCGTAGATAGATCTGCATCTAAAAATCCTATGTAGTCTAATGATCTATCTTTCGATAAATGAAGTACTCCTAATCTTACGGCCTCTGCTTTTCCGCCGTTCTTTTCACAATCATATACATCAATGTAATCCTCTTTGCCTTTTTGTAGATTCTTCAACAATTCTAGTGTACCATCTTTACTGCCGTCATTGACAAAGCATAAATGATATCCAGGGTTGTTTTCCACAAAATTTGTGAATATATCAGATTTGAGTCGAGATTCTTCGTTATAGCATGGCACGACTACTCCTATTCCATTCTTCTGCAGAACTACTGATTTCTCAGCTCCCTCATTAGTGAGAGCTACAATTGGAATCTTTAATAGTCTTTTTACTCTGACTACTACTTCATTAAGACCTACGGGCTTTTGGATATAGTCATCTGCACCATTGTTAAATGCTTTGACAATAGTCGTCTCGTCATCAATCCCAGATAGTACAATAACGGGAATTTGTGATTTTTTTTCTTTCCTTATATATTCTAGAACCTCAAATCCTGAAACAACAGGCATGTTGAGGTCTAATATGACAAGATCGGGGTTCATCGAATCATATAAGTCTTTGGCTATTTGGCCATTTTCTGCTTTTTGAACTTCAAGTCCAGAAGCAACTAACTTATACTCGATTGACTTAGCCACTATAGGTTGGTCGTCAGCGATTAAGATTTTCATATTGGGGTTTGAATTCTAATTGTTTTGAGCAATATTTATACCATCAACTTTAATGTTGTTAGGTAGCTTACTAATTTAACTTAATAAGTTCTGATATGTTTTCTATTGATTAGCATAATCAATAGAATGTTGTAACATCTATTGAAACTTATGAGAATTGTAAGCAAATTGCTGAATAGAGTAGGCGTTATATAGGTGAAGATCAAATCGATTAAATGTATCTTTATGAAACCATCTCCAGAGATTCTGGGCAAAGATGTAGGTGGCTGATGAGTGTGATACTTTGTCGTTTGATGGTGAATCCAATGCCATTCGATGGCAGGGTTTTTGTCTTTATTTCATGGGATCAAAAGCCTCAAAGTTTGGTGATATAAGATTGAGCTATAAGAAGAGTATAGTTGCTAACTGTCTAAATGGTTATCATAACCATAGAATTTTTCTCAATAAGAGCATACAGGGTTAATAAGATTTATGTTTTCAACACGTTATTTCATAATAATGATGGGCATATTAAATAATTGGAGTATCCTGATTAATGTAAAACCTTCAAAAAGTATCTGTTTCATTCAGGATAGACATTATGATATCACAATCTCAGATCTTTGAGGTTTAAATATCTCCAGTAGTTGACTTGCGTCCAGCATTTATTAATTTATTTCCCCAAAGCGGTAATTGTAAATCATGTCAACTAGTAATCCAGAAGATATATTCCAAAGACGAATTCAGAGGGAAAAGGCTGCTCGAAAAGAAGCAGAGCGAATATTGGAGATGAAAGCCTTAGAGCTTTATCAGGCCAACACAGAACTACAAAACCTTAACCAATCTCTAGAAAGCGAGGTCACCAAGAGAACTCGAGATTTGGAGGTTAGTAATGCACAGTATCGTCAGTTTATAGAATCTGCGTCTGATATTATATATGAGATGAATGCCGCTGGGTTAATCATTTATGCTAATCCGGTTGCTTCAAAAATGGTAGGTTTTGACAACGAAGAACTTTTAGGAAAGCATTATGTCAGCTTAGTTGATGATTCTTACAAAGTAGAAGTTGAGAAGTTTTATGTGAAATGTATTCTTGGTGTCAAGATAGATTCATATTTGGAATTTCCTGCTGTTAAGAAAAATGGAGATGTTTTTTGGATAGGCCAGAACGTGAATCTCAATTATGAAAATGAAGATGATCCAACATCTTTTCTTGGTGCTACAGTCATAGCTCGTGACATAACTGAGATAAGAAGGGTCCAAAAGAAATTAGCCTTAAGTGAGGAGAAGTACAGGAAGATCATGGAAAACATGGATCTTGGTTTTTTGGAGTTAAGTATGGATGGAACTATAGTCAAAGCTTATGATAGTTTCTGTGAAATGTCTGGATACTCAAATGAGGACCTTATAGGTAAGCCAGCTTTAGACATTCTTATTCCAGAGGAGCATAAGCAAGAAGTGATCGCTCTCAATGAGGCACGAATGAAGGGTGAGATAAGTAGTTTTGAAGTTCCTTTAATCAAGAAGTCAAACGAGCAAATATGGGTTCTTATCAGCGGAGGACCTGTTGTGGATGAGAATGGGGAGATTATAGGTTCGGTAGGTATATTCTATGATATCAGCGAACAAAAAATCCTTGAACAAGAGCTTATAAAAGCAAAGGACATAGCAGAAGATGCAAGAAAGTCTGAGCAGCAGTTTCTGGCGAATATGAGTCACGAAATTAGAACGCCACTTAACGCCATCATTGGGATGTCTCATCTACTCTATGATACAGAGCCTTCAGAAGTTCAAGTGGAGTATCTAGAAATGATAAAGAACTCAGCTAACTTTCTGCATTCTTTGATTTCTGATGTCTTAGACATGGCTAAAATAGAAGCAGGAATGATACAGTTGAATTCAGGCGAGTTCGATCTTAGAAAAGTCCTTAACACAATTGTTAAAACATACGAATTAAAAATAGGCTCAAAGCCAGTTAGGGTGAGTTGTAAGATTGATAATCGTATAAACCATCTTCTTGTCGGTGATGAAATGTTGCTCAATCAAATCATGCTTAATGTAGTAAGCAATGCCGAGAAATTTACGCTCGAAGGGGAGATTAAGATTGGAGCGGAAGTAATCGAATTGAACGAATCGGAAATGCTCATAGAGTTCAAAGTACAGGATTCGGGAGTGGGGATGAGCGCTGCTCACAAAGACGATATTTTTGAAAAATTCAAGCAAATACACGATAAAAAGCATAGCAAAACTAAAGGTACAGGCCTCGGCTTGGCTATTGTAAAAGAACTAATCGAGTTGCAGAAAGGAAAGATACATGTAGAAAGTGAGCTAGAAAAAGGAACAACATTTCTAATTCAATTGCCTTACAAGGTTGGGCCATCTTACAAAAAAGAAGATGAGAAGGTCAGTTTATTAAAAGAGATTAAAATAAGCAGTTTTGAAGACTTGAGGATATTGATAGCAGAGGATAATCCTATCAATAGAAAGTATGTTGAGACACTTATGAAAAAATGGAATGCCAATATATTGATGGTTGAAAATGGTCAAGAAGCATTTGAGGCGAGCAAGAAGGAGAAATTTGACATTGTTCTTATGGATCTTCAAATGCCCGTAATGGACGGCTATGAATCTACATCTAATATTAGAGAACATTCTGACCTTAACAAGCATACTCCAATAGTAGCCTTGACGGCCTCCGCTATGACCGATGAAAAAAATAGAGCTATCGAAATGGGTGTGAATGATGTTTTAATCAAGCCTTTTACTCCGATTCAATTAGAGAATATAATAAAACTGTTTTGCTCCACTGATAATGCACATACTGAAATGAAGGAAGATATCAATTTAGACAATGATAAATTGCATGAACTATATGCGGACGACAACGATTTTAAAAAAATAGTGTTTGAATCATTTATTGATGATGTGCAACCGCAGTTCTCAGACTTGCGTAAAGCTTATGAGAATAAAGAGTGGTCAACCGTAGGAGAAGTCGCACATAAGATTAAGCCGGCATTTGGAATGATAGGTTTGCCAGTCTATGAAGAGAAAATGAAATCAATAGAGAAGGGAATCAAAGAAGGTGCAGACCAGAAGCAAATTGAGGCAGTACTTTTAAGTGTATTGGAAGAGGTTGATTCAATAGTTAAAATTGTAATGGAAGAACTTAAAAAGCTATAGTCAATGAAAATAAAACAGCAAGTATTTAGAAAGGGTACATGGCAGACTAAGAGTGAGCACAGTTCATTTGTTGCTAAGGACGCAGAGCTAGTGCTAGTGTTTGGCGCAAAAGACTCGTTGTCTTCTTGTGATATAAGTGAGCTAAAAGCGGCTTATTCTAATGCTAAATTCGTGACTTGTTCTACTGCTGGAGAAGTGTACGGTTCGGAGATATTGGAAGATTCTGTCACTGCCACAGCAGTATCATTTGAAAAGACAAGAGTGGTTTGCACAGAGACTAATATAAAAGAGCATAAGACTAGCTTTGATTTGGGTGCTAACCTAATGAAGTCAGTGAATAAAGAAGACTTGACTTTTGTCTTTGTTATTTCTGATGGAAGTTTAATTAATGGTAGTGATTTAGTAGAAGGACTTGAATCACAGAATTCCTCTAAGGTTTTAATAAGTGGAGGTTTGGCAGGAGATGGTGCTAACTTCGTTTCGACTCTGACAGGACTTGATGAAAATATCGGACATGGAAATGTAGTCCTGATTGGATTTTATGGCCAAGATCTTAAAGTTGGAAATGGCTCTTTAGGAGGTTGGGATGAATTCGGTCATGAAAGAACGGTGACGCGTTCTGATAAAAACGTGCTTTATGAATTAGATGGGAAAAGTGCTTTGGCACTTTATAAAGAATACTTAGGCCCTTATGCAGACGAGCTTCCTGGTTCAGCACTTTTGTTTCCTCTTTCTTTAAAAATAGAAAGTGAAGATTCACGAAAGGTTAGGACGATTCTTTCTGTCAATGAAGCGGATAGCTCCATGACATTTGCAGGCAATATCCCAGAAGGATCAAAGGTTAGACTAATGAAGGCAAATTTTGACAAGCTTATTGAGGCTGCTGCCAATGCTGCAATTTCAGCTAAGGAAGAAATTGATTGCAACTCTGAATTAGCCATTCTTGTGAGCTGCGTTGGTCGTAAGCTTGTGCTTAATGAAAGAACAGAAGAAGAATTAGAAAAAGCAAGAGAAGTGTTTGGAAAAGAAACAGTGATGACAGGATTTTATTCTTACGGAGAAATATCCCCTGATGTGAAAAAAGGCCATTGCCAATTACTTAATCAAACGATGACAATAACTTGTCTTTCTGAAAATTAGAATATGAACAAGTTACATCCTTTATTAGAAAAGCAAATAGGAAAATTAGATATCAAGCCTGAGCTAATAAGTGACATTACTGAGCTATTAGAAACAGTTAGTAAGAGTTACATTTCTTTTGAGAAAGGAAAGCGCATAACAGAGCATGCCTTTGAAGTAAGCGAAAAAGAATACCAGATTGTTCTTGAAGATTTAAACAAAGAAAGTGTACTTCGCCGCGAATCTACATCAAGGGTGCTGAAGGCACTCGGCATGCTTAATAGTGACAAGTCAGAACTTATTAACGAAAGCTCGGATCTTAGTGATGTTATAGACATCCTGGAAGAGCAAATCAAGTTGAATAGTTCTATTAGCCAATCCCTGATTGATGCAAAGGAGAATGCGGAAAGAGCAGCATTAGCTAAATCTAATTTTCTTTCTGTCATGAGTCATGAGATAAGGACGCCTCTAAATGCTATAACTGGCAATATCCATATCCTTAAAGAGGAGAGGATGCTTCCGGAGCAAAAGGAGTTTATTAATTCTCTTTACATTTCTTCTCAAAATCTACTTAATCTAGTTAATGATATTCTTGACTTCAATAAGATTGAGGATGGAAAGATCATTTTTAGTAACAAGAACATATGTATAGCTGATATAGTAGGGAATATTGCAATAACCAATAGAATAAAAGGATTAGAAAAGGAGAATGAAATTGTGGCACTAATTGATGACGGCATTCCAGGTGTTGTGGTCGGTGACGATGTTAGACTAAGTCAGATACTTAACAACCTTGTTTCTAACGCCCTTAAGTTTACAAACAAAGGGAAGGTGACGATTAAGGCTGATCTTATTTCAAAAGAATTGGATAAGACTATCGTAAGATTTGAAGTGACTGATACAGGCGTTGGTATTGCTTCTAACTTGCATGAGAAAATATTTGAGCGATTTACACAAGCAGATTCTAATATTACAAGACAATTTGGTGGATCAGGTTTGGGGTTGACAATTATTAAAAGACTACTTGATCTACAGGGAAGTTCGATTAATTTGGAAAGCGTAGTTGGAGAGGGATCATCTTTTTATTTTGAGTTAAGCTTTGGTAAAGCGAGTAATGAGGTTAATTCCAACACCAATAAGAGTCAGGATCTTAGTCAAGGTTTAGAAGGAGTGTCCGTCTTACTTGTAGAAGATGTAAAGTTCAATATCATTGTCGCTAAGAAAATGATGGAGAAGTGGGGTATTACTATCGATGTAGCGGAGAATGGGCAAATAGCCGTGGATAAGGTGAAAGAAAATACTTATGACGTGATTTTGATGGATCTTCAGATGCCCATTATGGATGGTTTCACTGCCACAAAAAATATCAGAGAAGGAGGAAGTAAAATACCTATCGTCGCTCTTACGGCGTCGGTTTCATCGGAAACTCAGATAGAAGTTATAGAATGTGGGATGAATGCATACTTAACTAAGCCATTCAATCCTAAGGACCTTTATAATATCCTTAAAGGTCAAGTATCCAATTGAACGAAGGCTGCTTAGTCGAAGATGACAGTTCTGTTCTTATAGATTAGTACGTTGTGGTTTAAGTGCGCCCATACAGCTTTTGCCAAGACGATTTTTTCTATATCTCGACCTTTTCTTTTCATGTCCGAGATGCTATCTCTATGAGATATAGGAAATACATCTTGAGCGATAATCGGCCCTTCATCTAAATCTACGGTTGCATAGTGTGCTGTAGCTCCCATAAATTTAACTCCGCGCGTAAATGCTGCTTTATATGGATTGGCGCCTGCAAATGCGGGTAAAGAAGAATGATGAATATTGATGATACTCATTGGAAATGCTTCCGTCATTTGATGACTGAGTATCTGCATGTACCTTGCTAAGATGACTAGATCTATGTTATGCTCTTTGATAAGTGCAATCTCTTTTAACTCTTGATCCTTCTTGTTGTCTTTCGAAATAGGGAAGTAGTGAAATGGTATACCAAATCGCTCAGCGAGGCCTTGAAATTTTTCGTGATTGCTTATGATCAGTGGGATATCTATGTTCCATTCTTTTGATTCATACCTGCTTAAGAGATCGTATATGCAATGCGGATATTTAGAAACAAATATGGCTACTCTCGGCTTCGAGGAACTAAGATGTAGCTCCCACTTCATCTCATATTTCTGACCGATTAGCGTTTCGAAGTACTCTCCTATCTTTTCTTTAGGGATATTGAAGTCTGAAAGCTCCCACTGGACTCTCATGAAGAAGTGAGATTCGTCTTCATCGACATGCTCGTCAAGCTTGATGATATTGCCGTTATTACTGAGGACAAAGTCCGTTACTGCATGTAGGATACCCTTTGCATCAGGGCAATGAGCAAGCAAAATAGCGGTATCATTAGCAATCTTCATAAACTGAAGAAGTACAAATATGATGCCCTATTAAATCAATTGTACTGTATCAGACTTTTATTTGCCTTGAGATTCTTTGATAAGCTTTTTGACATCTTCCAATGTAAGCTTTAGAAGCTCTTCTTTTTCGAATTTAGGATCTCCCTTCGGATAAGGGATTTTGACACTTTTCTTCTTTACTCTGAAGAATGGGCCCCATCTACCATTTTCGATAGCGATACCTTCTTTAGGCCATTGTTTAACAAATCGATTAGCCTCTTTCTCGACTTTAGCGGCAATTAAGATATGCATATCTTCTTCTGAGATAGTCTCAAAGTCATATCTCTTCGGAACATTGACAAAGAGTCCTTCCCATTTCAAGAATGGACCAAATCTACCTTTACCTTTTGTGACTGGCTTGTCTTCGTACATAGAAACAGGAGCATCTTCTTTTTGCTTCTGCTTGATCAACTCTACAGCTAGGTCCATATCAGCTTCCATTGGATCTAGTCCCTTAGGAAGAGAGATGAACTTTTCATCATACTTCACATATGGGCCATATCTACCAGCTCCGATGATGACTTCTTTGCCCTCATAATCTCCAAGATTTTTCGGGAGATCAAAAAGCTTGATTGCTTCATCGTATTGTATCGTTTCCATAGATTGACCTGGACGAAGATTTGCAAATTTTGGTTTGCCTTCTTCTCCTACTTCCTCTACTGTTCCTATTTGAATGACAGGGCCATACCTTGTCAACTGAACCATGACTGTATGTCCTGTTTCAGGATCTATACCTAGGTCACGTCGACCTTTAGCTCGCTCGGCGTTTTCTATTGTCTCTGTTACATCTGTATGGAAAGGGCCATAAAAGTCCTTAATCATATTCCTCCACTCTGCATTACCCTCGGCTATTTTATCAAATCTGCCTTCCATCTCTGCAGTAAAACCATAGTTCATGATTTCATCAAAGTGAAGATCCAGAAAGTCTGTTACGACCATGCCCATGTCACTGGCATAGAGCCTTTTACTCGTGGCCCCTGTTATCTCCTCTAAACCTTTCTCACTTATGTCCGTACCTTTTAAAGTGTACTCTTTATAAGCGCGTGGTGTACCTTCTCTACTTTCTTTTGTCACATATCCACGTGCTTCTTCCATGATCTTTGAGATCGTAGGTGCATAAGTAGATGGACGTCCGATGCCTAGTTCTTCTAACTTCTTAACCAAACTCGCTTCCGTATATCTTGATGGTGGGCGCGTGAATCTCTCCAAAGCTTTAACATGATCAAGATCGAGGTCTTGACCTTTAGTTAAAGGAGGAAGGATGCCTTTCGTATCTTCTGTTTCATCATCATCTGTGGATTCCATGTATACTTTTAGAAATCCGTCAAACTTTAAGACTTCTCCTTGAGCTTTAAGATCCCTATCTGGATGTGTTGATATTCCTATGTTAACTGTTGTCTTTTCTAATTTGGCGTTAGACATCTGGGAAGCGATAGTGCGCTTCCATATGAGCTCATATAATCTTTGTTGATCTCTGTCATCAGAGACTTCTTTGCGATCTATATAAGTAGGTCTGATGGCTTCGTGAGCTTCTTGGGCATTGGCACTCTTAGATTTATATGTTCTAACAGTGAGATACTCTTCTCCGTAGTTATTACTGATTTCATCTGAGATACTGCCGATAGCTGTGGCACTTAGAGATGTAGAATCTGTACGCATATAAGTGATCAAACCTTGCTCGTACAGTCGCTGTGCAGTTGACATCGTCCTATTTACACTTAAACCTAACTTCCTACTCGCATCTTGTTGAAGAGTAGATGTGGTAAATGGTGCCGCCGGCTTGCGCTGAGTCGGCTTTATAATGATATCATTTATCTTATAAGTCGCTCCTTTACAGCCTTCTAAAAATTTTTGAGCCTCCGCTTCATCCTTCAGTCTATCCTTCAGTTCTGCTTTCAGCTTGGCTTTAAAACCATTTGCGTCAGCGACATCAAACTCAGCAGTGACCTTATAGTAAGCCTCACTTTCATGTTTTTGAATCTCTCGTTCTTTTTCAACAATCAGCTTCACCGCTACTGATTGAACTCTTCCGGCCGATAGCTTATTTCTAACTTTTCTCCAGAGAACTCCACTGAGCTCAAATCCTACAAGGCGATCAAGGATCCTCCTTGCCTGTTGTGCATTGACCAGATTCTTA
Source organism: uncultured Saprospiraceae bacterium (assembly GCA_938039305.1). GTDB lineage: Bacteria > Bacteroidota > Bacteroidia > Chitinophagales > Saprospiraceae > JAJRXG01. Next base: position 4,288 of record CALHUZ010000340.1, on the reverse strand, counting down.
TCTACTAATCTCGGATTGAGTATCGCTTTTTGAACAGCAGGTTTTGTGATTTCTCTAAATACTATTCTCTTAGTCGTATCTATATCCAAACCAAGTTCATCGCAAAGGTGCCAAGAGATGGCTTCACCTTCACGGTCTTCATCCGTTGCTAACCACACTTCGTCAGCTTTCTTTATTTCTGCCTTTAATTCTTTGACAACTTTCTTCTTTTCAGGAGAGACCACATAGTGTGGTTCAAAATTATCGTCTATAGAGATTCCCTTTGAACCTTTGTCAAGGTCACGTATGTGGCCATAACTTGACTTTACTTTAAAGTCTTTGCCCAGATACTTTTCTATTGTTTTGGCCTTTGCAGGTGACTCAACAATAAGTAGATTTTTTGCCATAGGATAGTGTTCGGGTATTAGGATGAAGGCGTAAAACTATGATTTTTCATGAGTTTGTGCTTGGGGTTAACTCCGGATAGTGATAAATATACTATCTCTAATGAATCAAATCCAATCATTACTCCAGCTACATATGACTAATTCATTGATTAAATGATAAACTTTCCATCTTGATAGATTAATTCGTCATCAGCATATATTTGTCCACCATCCTTCATGTTTGATATCAAATCCCAATGAATGACTGATTGATTTTTCCCACCAGTCTGAATGTAGCTTTGGCCAACAGCCATATGAATGGTTCCTCCGATCTTTTCATCAAATAGGATGTTCTTAGTAGCTCGCTGGATATTATAATTTGTGCCTATAGCTGCTTCACCAAAGTATCGCGCTCCTTTTAAGGACATGACTTCATCTAAAACATCTTGACCTACTTCTGCGGACCACTTTTTTATTTCTCCCTTGTCTACTTCAAATGTAACACCTCTTACTTCTCTTCCTAGATATATCGAAGGGTAGTCAAAGTGCACAACTCCTTGAACACTGTCTTCCACTGGACCCGTAAATACTTCTCCACTGGGCATGTTAACACGACCATCAGAGTTGATCCATGTTCTACCATCTATAGAAAATTTTATATCCGTCTTCGCACTTTTGTAGTGGATCTTTTTGCACTTATTCAAGTGGTCGACTATGCGTTGTTGCTCTTTTCTTATTCGTAACCAAGCAGCTGCTGGATCATCTGCATATAGATGGCAAGCTTGATATACGAATTGCTGATACTCTTCCAGAGACATACCTGCTTCTTGCGCAGATGCATTAGTTGGATATTGGCAAAGCGACCTAGTTAGAGAACCCTCTGCAGTTCTTTTTGAAAATAGTTGATTTAATCCATTTGTTGCTTCCGATCTTATTTTTCGCTTAACAGAATCAATAGAACTATCTTCTCTTAGATTGAAAGGTGCTCTGATATAGAGGGTAGCATCAAAGTCTTTGATGATCATATCTTTTATTGGAGATACATACTTTAGTTGATGTTCTTGTGCGTGCTCCATATATATCCTGTTGGACTCTCTAAAGTCTAAACTGACTTCTGGATGAGCTCCAACTTTGATAGCTTCTTTATAGATCTCGCGGACCAATGGTTCTGCAAGAGTAGAAGACTGTATGTGTACTTTGTCATCAGGCTTGAGCTCCAGACAGTAGTTCACCAATAGTTTCGCGTACTTTGATTCGATATTCATAACCTTCTCTGATTAGAAGCTTTTCACTTTGTATGGATAAATGTCTGTGTACTTTTTTCTAATTTCAACTGTCATCAGCTCTCTAAGTTCATTGATGTTTTCTTTTGTCAAAGCCGATACGAAGATGACTGGGTGTCTATATTGATTAGAAAGATTCTCTTTGAGTTCTGCAAGGATATCTTCTTTGACCTCAGTTTCAAGTAGATCATCGAAAGCTGCATTGCGATAAGCATCCACTTTATTGAATACTAAGATTTGCGGCTTGTTATCTACACCTAAAGAGACGAGTGTTTCATTGACCGTATTGATATGATCCTCGTATTGAGGGTGAGCTAAGTCTATTACATGCATGAGGATATCACTTTCTCGTGTCTCATCCAATGTAGATTTAAAACTAGCTACCAAGTGATGTGGCAGCTTACGTATAAATCCAACTGTATCTGAAAGTAGAAAAGGCATACGACCAAATACTACTTTTCTAACCGTCGTATCTAGTGTCGCGAATAGCTTGTTTTCAGCAAATACTTTAGACTTGCTTAGGATATTCATGATCGTTGATTTCCCAACATTAGTATATCCCACAAGCGCCACTCGGATCATCTGATCTCGATTATTTCTTTGTGTCTTATTCTGCTGATCGATTTTGATTAGTTTCTTTTTAAGTAGCGATATTTTATCCCACACGATTCTTCGGTCTGTCTCTATCTCCATCTCTCCAGGGCCTCTCATTCCGATACCACCTTTCTGTCTTTCGAGGTGAGTCCAGAGACCTCGAAGCCTTGGAAGTAGATATTGCATCTGTGCTAGTTCTACTTGCGTTCTTGCTTGTGCAGTCCTCGCTCTAGCGGCAAATATGTCTAAGATTAATGAACTGCGATCGATGATCTTTCTTTTGAAGATCTCTTCGAGTATTCCCGTTTGCTTAGCAGTGAGATCATCATCAAATATGATTAAGTCGATATCATTCTCCTGCACATACTCAGCTATCTCATGAGCCTTACCATCTCCGATAAAAGTTCTTGGATGTGGATTGTCTAATTTTTGAATGAATGTCTTGACAGTGTCCGCTCCTGCGGTCATGGCCAAAAACTCTAATTCGTCCAAGTATTCTTGAGCCAATTCTTTTGGTTGGCTCTTTTTTGAAATACCTACAAGAACAGCTCGCTCTCTACCTTTCTTTAATCCTGAGGCTTTCTTACGGCCTACCTGCCAATCATCCGACATCCTTGTCTTTTTATAAATTACTTAGGACTTAACCAGCCTTCAGGATTAACCCGATCTGTGTTATTCCATATTTCAAAATGAAAATCTGCCTCTTCTACACTTGTTCTGAGCTGTCCGATGGCTTGTCCTGATTGAACTTCATCTCCTTGTTTAACATAAGGAGTGATGAGATAGTAGTAAGCAGTAGAATATTCTCCATGCTTAATAGTCACAATGTAGTCATAAGGTGACTGGCGTCTTGACATAATAACTGTTCCAGTATGAACTGCCTTTACTATCGTTCCAGTTGGGCATATCATATCTATGCCATAGTTTTCTCGTTTTAGACCTCTCGCTTCTGCATTCTTTCTGATTCCAAATCGATCTGTTATGCGACCATTAACAGGCCATGGCACTTTACCTTGTAAAAGATGAAAGTCTTTTGCAGCCACACCAGTCGCATAAGATGTTACTGGTTCTTCGATGTATCTAGAAACAACCGGAGTGCTCTCTTCTTGAATCGGAGTGATAGTTTCAACTACAACTTCATTTGATGTTTCTGCTGGTATAGTTTCGATTGGTTCTTCATATGTTGATTGAATATCGCTACTCGCAGTAGATGCTATTGATGGCTCTTCCATAGTAGCATCTTCTTCAACATTTATGTCTTTTGCTTTTTCAATTGTTTCTTCTGCGACATCTAATTCAGATTGTAACGTATCAACAAATGTATCTTCTATTTTTTCTTTAAGCCAAGGAGCAGTGCTTACGTTAGTCAAGACGACCTCTGGAGTAGTTTCTTTCTCGCTATCACTTTCAGAACTAGCCTCTTCTGATTTTTTTGCTATCTCTACTGTATCGTTTTGATCTGGGGTGATGAAAGTGATCAACGGTGCGGCATTTATGGTCTCTGAGTCAATTTTAACTACTTCAATCTCAGCCGCAGCGACTTCCTCTATTTCAACTTGATTAGAATCGATTAAGGCTAATGGCTCAGCTTTTTCCGTCGCCGGATCATTTGTTTGATCTGAAGGTGTTCTGATGACTAAGATGTCATTATCGTTCCCTGTTACATAGTTTTTAAGTTGACTCCAGTATCTCCACTTTTGAACGGATTGATTCCAGCCTGTTGGGTTTAGATATTTAGACCATTGAGTTGTTGTTAATCTCTGATAATAAGTCTGTCTTAACAACTTGTTCAGATACTCTTCCTTTCTATAGGTATTCGGATTTCTTTCTGCGCTCTCTAAACTAGATTCATTGATTATTGGAGCTTTAACCGTTTCAATTTCATGAGGCTTTTCCACGACAAGTTCCACCTGCTCAGAAACATCTTGTTTCGCAGGTGGTAGAGTTGTTTTGACTTCCTTTGTTTTGACTTTTGCTGGTATGATGACCGGCTCAAGCTCTTGTGCCACTATCGTCTGAATAGTGATACTAAGGAAGACGAGTATA
>CALHUZ010000339.1 GCA_938039305.1 uncultured Saprospiraceae bacterium | reverse complement strand
TTCTACTCTCTATTCTTCTTAATAGCGCTCATAAGACTGAATACAGTATCAGTATCACTGATAATCACCTTGGTACTTAATGAGATGAACTAGACGGTTTTATAAACGTCGTTCATCACTTAAGTCTAACTACTATTTTTTCAATTTCAAAATGTAAATGCTATGAACTACAATCGAATTATGCTTTTGGTGATGTTGGGTTTAATGTCCTTCTTTATGCAGTCTTGTTCTGAGGATACCGAAACACCTTTGACAACCGATTCTTTTTCGCCCACTCAACTTCAAAGGGGAGGAGGTCAAAATGGTGGAGACCAAAATAATGATGGCCCTAGAGGAGACAATGACAACAGACAAAGCTCAATAGCCAACTTAGACAACTCTATCGCTGTACAATGGTCGAATCTCTTTTTAGAATTAGATAGATATTCATTAGGGATGCGTCCTAACGCCACAGCAAGGGCAATCGCTTATATAAATCTTGCCGCTTACGAAACTGCAATTCCTGGAATGCAAGGATTTCAATCTAACAGTCGAGCGATACCAGGATTAAGAATAAGTGACAATAACAGAAGAGGGGCGGTAGACTGGCAGGTCGCACTTAATGCATGTTACGCTGATGTACTGGATCACTTTCTTTTAAATATGCCAGATGCTCAAAGGGCTAAAATAGAAACATTAGAATCAAGTTTAGAAACAGAGCTCTCTGAAGATATCAATGAAAGAACTATTGAAGATTCTAAAAGCTGGGGAGCATCAGTCGCGGCACAAATTATAGAATTCAGTCAAACCGATCAAGCCGCTGAAGAACAGATATTAGAACCACAACCACTTTCATATGAGCCCCCTACAGGCGATGGTTACTGGACGTATAGCGCTGAACAAGAGCGCGCATTATTTCCATATTGGGAAAGTGTGAGAACGTTTGTAATTTCTCCTCAACAAACAACCACTGTTCCTCCGATGGCTTACAGTGAAGATCCAAGTAGTGAGTACTTTCAACAGATGCAAGAAGTATATGAATCTAATAATCAAGCTCGAGAAGAAGATGGAGAAAGTCTTTGGATCGCAGAATTTTGGAGTGATGATGTTGAAAATCTAATGTTCAGTCCACCAGCAAGACAAATATCAATAGCAAGTCAGTTGATCTCAGATCAAGATTTAAATCTTGAAGAATCTCTTCACCTTTTGCTAAAGCTTGGCTTCTCTCTAAACGATGCAGCAGTCTCTACTTGGAAGTACAAGTACGAATACATGGTGATGCGGCCTAATGTATTTATCCATGAATTTATAGATCCAAGCTATCAGACTAATCTTTACAGATTGATACCATGGCCTAATCCTACATTCCCAGGTTATCCGTCAGGGCACTCAGCTTTTGCATCCGCAGCAGCTGGTGTATTTATAAATTTCTTTGGCCCAGAGGCTAACTTTACCGATAGATCGCATGAAGGCAGAACTGAGTTCAGAGGTCAACCAAGAACATTTGACACCTTTGAAGATATGGCGAAAGAGAATGGATATAGTCGAGTACCTCTCGGTGTTCATATAAATATAGACTGTACAGAAGGGTTAAGATTAGGATATGAAATATCTAATGCAATCAACAACTACGATGTAAGAAGACAAGGAGCGTAATTAGACATAAAAGCATATTAGAAGCCCAGTAGCTTAAGCTACTGGACTTCTCTTTTTTACAATAGTGCCTAAACCACGTCACTGTTCCCCATTTTATCTTTTACCTTGTCTTCGATGGCTAAACTACGCTCGATAAAAGATCGGAAAAAGACGGACTGGAAAGAAGGATTTAAAGCCTTGAGATTGCTTCCAAGGTTTTTTAAAGAGATATACCAGAGTGGTAAAGGCATCTTCATCGCCAATCTCATCGCACGTCTTCTGAACGCATTGACTCCTGTCATACTTTTATTTGTTGGCAAGCTATTAATAGATGAGATCATCCTTCAGTCGAGAGCAGACACAGCTGTCTATGACGATGTCTGGCTCTATCTGGGAATAGAATTAGGTGTCGCACTTTTTTCTGACATGATCAATCGGATCATCAATCTCACGGATGGGTTGATCGGAGATTTATATTCCAATTATTCTTCTGTACTGATCATCCAAAAGACGAAAGACCTAAGCATCAGTCAACTTGAAGATTCTGAGATGTATGACAAGTTGGAAAGAGCCAGAACGCGAACCACTGGCCGAGTCACTTTGATGACGACCTCGCTTAGCCAAGTCCAAAGTTTGATTGTCATCATCTCTCTGATAGCTGGTTTAGTTTACTTTGAGCCTTGGCTCATTCTAATTTTGATACTGAGTATCATACCAGCATTTATCAATGAATTAAAGTTTAGCTCCAGTCGATATTCTATAGCTCGAAGTTGGACTCGAGAAAGGCGTGAGCTTGATTACTTAAGATACATAGGAGCAAATAGCAATACAGCTAAAGAGATGAAGCTCTTTGGCTTGATAGATTACATCGCAGGTCGATTTGAAAAGCTATCAGATCAGTATTATCTTCTTAATAAAAAGCTCTCGGTAAGAAGATCTATCTATGGCATCCTTTTCAA
>CALHUZ010000338.1 GCA_938039305.1 uncultured Saprospiraceae bacterium | reverse complement strand
TTAATATCACAAAAACTCCTCTTAAAGTTTTAAGATTTCTTGGGACTGATTACTGGGGTGTCAGATTTGGTTGGAAAAATCTAGGGTTCAATCCTTTCCTCTACAGCGGTTTTGTGCTTGAGATAGGTGCTGGTGCTTTTTGAGGCCGAAACACTAACAATCATTCTACTCATCCTCACATAATTCGGGAAGCTAAAGGATTCTATTTAATTTCACCAAAGATGAAGATCCTACATACGGCAGATTGGCATATAGGAAAGACTCTGTACAAGCAGAGCTTGGTGCCAAATATCAAGTTGTTCTTTGACTGGCTGCTTGATACGATTAAGGAAAAGGACATTGATCTGCTCCTTGTCTCTGGGGACATATTTGATCTTGCTAATCCTTCTAACGCTGATAAGGAAATCTATTACAACCTTCTTCATCAATTGCATATTTTAAAGGTCGCTTGCGTTATCACAGCTGGCAACCATGATAGTCCATCCCTTCTTGAGGGTCCAAAAAAACTGATTGAAAGGCTCGGCATACACATCATCGGTCATGGGGGTGTGAGAGAAGATCAACTGATTCACATCAAGGGAGAGGATAGCACTGCCGTAAATATCATAGCAGTTCCGTACCTCAGAGATAGTGATATAGCACGACCTCAAGGTGGACTTTCATATGAAGAACGCATAACCGCTTTGAGAGATGGCATCATAGCACACTATAAGTCGCTTAAGGAGTTAGCTGACGCCAAATATCCTGATTCGCTGAACATAGCAATGGGACATCTATACATTCAAGGAGCGAGCTTATCCGATAGTGAACGCGATATCCATATAGGCAATCAAGCAGGGCTATCAGTTCAACACCTGGATGAACTATATGACTATATAGCATTAGGTCATATCCACCGTCCACAGAAACTGAATAAAGAAGGTAACATCCGATATTCGGGCTCTCCGATTCCGCTGAGCTTCTCTGAGCGAAAGGATGAGAAGGAAGTAGTCATTCTAACTTTAGAAAATAATAAGATCACGGATATCTCTTCCATCAAGACACCAAGCTTTAGTCCATTGGTTAGAATAAAAGACAGTTTAGAAAATATAAAAACCAAACTACAAGCATATCGATCTCCTGGCACCATGCCGGCAATTGTTGAAATACATGTAACTGAAAAACAAAGAGATCAGTCTGTCATTTTAGAAACCATATCCTTAGCAGAAACTAAATCTCCTCATTATAGCATAATCAATTATAGAATAACATTTGAAGAGCAGCTAAGCGCACTGTCGGACTTAGGGCTATCTGAAGATATAGAAGACCTAAAGCCTGCAGAGGTTTTTCAAAAAAGAATAGAAAATGAAGCGCTTTCTAAAGAGGATAAAGCATCTGTCTTAGAGGCCTTTGATGAAGTACTTAGTTTAATAACTGACAAAGCTTAATAACAATACATGAAGCTACTCAGTATAAGATTTAAAAATATCCATTCGCTAAAAGGTGAGCATGAAGTCTGGTTTGACCAAGAACCACTAATGAGTGCTGGCATCTTTGCCATAACAGGTGCAACAGGCGCAGGCAAATCAAGCTTGCTCGATGTCATCACTCTTGCTCTATACAATGAGATCCCAAGATTTGATCGCAAGATCAGTAAGTCTGAGATTGACAAGATGGGATCTGTGGTGACACATTATACAGATGAAGCTTGGGCAGAAGTTACGTATCAATCCAGAGGCGAATCATATCGCTCCAGATGGGAGATCTCAAAAACAAGAAATGGTACTTGGCGTGACTATGACATGTCGATCACAGACTTAACAACTGAAAAGCAACTTGATACTAAAAAGAGTGAAGTCCCTCAGGCTAATGAAAAACTGATAGGGCTTAACTATGAACAATTCGTCAAATCTATACTTCTTTCTCAAGGTGAGTTTTCTAAGTTTCTAAAATCGAAGAAGAACGATAGATCAGAGCTTCTTGAAGATATCACGGGCACTCATATCTACCGTGACATTGGCGCTCGTGCATATGAACTACTAAAAGAAAGAAAACAAGGTCTTGAGATAGAGCAAGCTAAGCTTGATACGATCACACTACTGAGCGAAGAAGAACTTGTAAAGATTACTACTGACAAGGAAACTCATCAAGAAGAACTAAAGAAACTCGTCAAGTCTGCTGAACGAACTATAGGTCAGAAAGAAATCAAAGTCTTAGACCTTGAAATAAAGAAAGTTGATCAAGACATAAAGAGTCTACACTTAGAACTCGATGAATTAGTAAATAGATCCAAAGAAGATAATAAACGATACGCCCTACATCAGATACTTGTGCCACACGCACCAGATATGCAAGCACTTACAACTTGTAAAAGCGATCAGATACATGAAGCAGAACATCAGAAGAATCATAGCGCTAATCTTGAGTCATATCAATCATCGTTAGCATCTGCTATAAAGCAACTATCAGAGTTCATTGGCAAAGAAGTTACCGAGGACAAGTTTACTTCCGAGATGGAACAGTTCGAGAAAACCATCTCTACATATGACAATGAATTAAATCAATACAGGAATAGAGGATCAGAAATAAGAAGAAACGTTGATTCACTTTTAGCTGAAAGCAATACTGCCCTATCACAGGTGCTTACACCTAAGATCGCCCCACCCGATGCACTTAAAACTATAAAAGAGAGATTATCCCAAATAAGCAAAAGTGACGATGTCTCCACAACCGATCTGCTATCACAAAAGAATTCGCTCAATCAAAAAATACAAGCACTAACCTCTTGGGAAAGACTCCTTCTTGTTGAGGAAAATATAAGCCAAGCCAAAAAAGAGGCACTCAAAAAAGGAGAGTCAATCAGCCTTCAATTAGAAGAAATAATAAAATCGCTTCTTGATCAAGAATCAAAACTTAAAGATCTTACCAAAGCTCTAGAGGCTAAAGAATTAGCGCAAAGTCAAGCTATAGCACAAGCGAGTCTTGAAGAACATAGATCCAAGCTGGTAGATCAAGAGCCTTGCCCACTATGCGGTTCTAAGGACCATCCTTTCGCCTTACATGAAGCATACAAGGATGCTGGAAAGGCAGGAGTAGAAGTACAACGACTTAAAGAGAAGAAAAAAGAGCTTGAGCAAAAATTTCAAGAAACCGAAAGATCCAAAATAAAAGGATCCTCAGAACTAACTTCCTTAAAGGACATTATTCTAAAAGCTCAAAAAGAACTAAAAGAGGTTGAAAATCAGAAAAATGAAGTAACCTCAACTTATCCTAAGTTAAAACAAATAACTTCTACTAACTTAGAAGATAGCAAGTCAAAACTGCGAAGTGAAATGTCCGAGTTAGACACCCGGATCCATCATCAAGAAGAGATCAGCTTATGCAAAGAGCTCATCAAGAATTATGAAAGCCTACAAGACATTCTTGACAACTATACTACCACCAATTCAAAAAGAAAAGAGCGCTACCAAGGAACAGATGTCCATCATGACGCTAACATCATACAGGACAAGTACACTACAGCAAAAGCTGGCATAGAAAAAGAAAAAGCACTTTTAGATAAATCAAAAGACAGATCAACTCAACTCAAGAAACAACTTGATGATCTTTCTCTCTCACTGACCAAACCACTCGCAGCAGCAGGATTTGCGAATATAGAAATGGCTTATAATTCTTTACTCAATCAATCCGAAGCACAGCGAATATCACTGAATATTGACAAAGTCAAAACTCTAAAAACAACTATCTCTACCAAAAAAGAAAACCTACAAACTCAGAAAAAGAAAATCGAGAAAAAGGAGATTCCAAAAACTTCACTTGAAGAGATAGACATGCTGCTTAAGCAACTCAATGATTCAATCCAAGTTGAGAATAAAAACATAGGCGCTCTTGATGAAAGGATCAAACAAGATGAAGAAAAAAAGAGCCAACATAAAGAAGCTCAAGTCAAACTCGAATCCCTAAGAGGAGAAAGCAGAAAATACAATCTGCTCAACGAACTGATAGGAGACGCCAAAGGAGCCAAGTTTTCCAATTACGCGCAAGAGCTTACACTTTCAAGATTGCTATCTATAGCTAATGCACGACTCGAAGGCATGAATGATAGATACATCCTCAAGCATGATCTTGATGGTGAAGATCTTTTAGTGATTGACCAATACCAAGGCAACTCAGTTCGAGCTGTTAAGACACTCAGTGGGGGTGAGACATTCATCATATCCTTAGCTCTTGCACTAAGCTTAAGTGACCTTGCTTCGAAGAATGTGAGATTAGAAAGTCTATTCATAGATGAGGGTTTTGGCACCTTGGATCCGGAGACTTTGGATATGGCTTTGAGCACCTTAGAAAAGCTTCAAGATGAAAGTGGAAAAACAATAGGAGTCATATCTCATGTGGCAGCGCTTAAAGAGCGTATACAGACTCAGATCAAGATCAACAAGAATGCTCAAGGACATAGCGAGATAGAGATCATACCTAATATGCCTTCATAATCTAATAGGAGGTTCGGAAAGGAAAATCCTACATCCTATGGTAAACCCCAACAACATTTGATCTCTGAATATCGTTTTTAATTCATTCAACAACACTCAAATTCCAATATGAAAAAACGAGAATTTCTAAAGTCAGCAAGCGGTGCAGCAATAGTAGCTTTTTATGGTATCAGCCTTAGTAGTTGTGGTAGTGATGAAGATCCGAACACTGTCATGCCTACTAATAATGAAGATCTCGCATTCAAAGTAACTGATTCAGGATTCACAAGCTTAGCAAGTGAAGGTGGCTGGAAGAATGATCTTACAACTGGTGTCCTACTTGTTAATATCGATGGTGATGCGATTAGAGCATTTACTAATATTTGCACGCATACTCAGTGTAATAACAATTGGGAATATGCTTCTCCGTCATTTACATGTACATGTCACAATTCTGTATTCGCCAATGATGGATCAGTGACGAGTGGTCCTGCAACATCTAACCTTAGAGAATTTGATGTGTCTAAGAGTGGTGATACCTACACAGTTAAGTTGAGCTAGCTTTTTAAAAGCATTTTCACTTTAAGTATATAAAACAGCTTATAAGTCAGATATTACAGGAACAAACCTGTCAATATCTGCCTTATGAGATACCTATTCTTCCTAACGATAGCTACCCTACTCATCTTAACTGGTTGCAGTTCTGCAAA
>CALHUZ010000337.1 GCA_938039305.1 uncultured Saprospiraceae bacterium | reverse complement strand
GCATGGCTTAAGGCATTTAAGATTGCTATGAAATAACACATTCTGAATCAACGGCAGTCCATATATACATGTTAAATTTATATGTTAGAATTAACCCAAAATATCTACGGGTTTGTAAGTACTCCTTGTTAACTTCGGCTGGCAATTTATACTCCTCTTTTACTTACTTTCTGATACCTACATTATGAGTTTTTTACTCAGAAATGCCACGCAAATACTGCTGTCGGCAGAGGAGATTATTAAGAGATTTAGAGACTTGGTCAATAGGTCTTTCCATAAGAATGGTCTAGGGATCAGCTACGACCAGTGGATGGTTATAGATTCCATCTACAAAAAGCAAGGAGTTACTCAGATCTATGTAGCAGAACAAATACGTAAAGAGCCGGCATCTGTATCACGTATTCTAAAACTTCTTGAGAACAAGGAGATCATAGAGCGCATACCCGATCGTAGTAACAGGCGAGCAAAAAGGCTTTACCTGACTCCGCATGGCGACGATATACATAGTAAGGCCACGAGATTGTTTAATATGATAGCGAAAGATGGTTTTAACGGTATCTATGAACAAGAGGTCAATCTTTTTGTAAGAATCTTGGATAAGGTTCAGAACAACTTTGGAGATAAAACAGACAGAGTAGAATAACCCTCTCTATTTTTTATTTGCATGCAGTCCTTCCGAGACTAATTTTGCTTTTTGATTTCCCACTAAGGCAGCAATATCTTCTATACTCGCAGCTTTAATCCTCGCTACAGAACCAAATTCTGATAGAAGCAACTTCGTTGTCTTAGGCCCAACACCTTCTATCTTTTCTAATTCTGAAGTTAGAAAATTCTTAGAGCGCTTGTCTCTATGAAAGTTAATAGCGAATCTATGTGCTTCATTTCTGGCCTGCTGAATAAGCTTAAGGCTTTCTGATTTTTTATTGATATAAAGAGGCACAGAGTCACCAGCGAAAAAGATTTCTTCCAGTCTTTTTGCTATACCTATAACAACGATCTTTTTTTCTAATCCCAGTTTTTCTATACTATTCATAGCAGAGTGTAGTTGCCCTTTTCCTCCATCAATGATGATTAACTGTGGGAGACTTTGCTTTTCATCCAAGAGCCTTTTGTATCTACGATAAACTACCTCTTCCATAGATGCATAATCATCCGGGCCTACTACTGTTTTAATGTTGAATTTTCGATAGTCTTTTTTGGATGGCCGTGCATTTTTAAATACTACACATGAAGCGACAGGTTGGTTACCTTGAAGATTAGAATTGTCAAAACACTCCAGGTGTATCGGCATGTGCTCCATATTGAGATCTGATTGAAGCGTTTTAAGAATTCGCTCCGCAGGTGTTTTCTTTTTGATCTGAGAGATTTCCAACTTTCTCTTTTGAAGCATGAAGTACTTTACATTCTTCATAGAAAGGTCCAGTAGCTTCTTCTTATCACCTCGCTCGGGTATTGTGACTTCGATCATAGCATCAGGAAGGTCAACATCTATAGGTACTACAACCTCAGGGGCGATGCTATTATACTTCTCTCTTACCTGTGGGATAAGGTATTCTAAGATTTCTTCAGGATCAGAATCAAGGTTCATTTTAAGCTCCATGGTGTCTGTATTGATCAGCGCACCATTCACTACTTTCATATAGTTGACATATGCCCACTCTTCGTCAGACTCTATAGAGAAGACATCTACATCTGATATGGTCTGACTGACTACTGTGGACTTCGCTTGATAATCAGAGAAAAGACCAAGCTTCTCTTTCATGGTCTCTGCTTGCTCAAATTGTAATTCTTCGGCATAGCTTTTCATCTCTGATTTGATATAATCCTTTACTGGTTTAAAGTTTCCCTTAAGTATGTTTTTGATTTGATCAATCTTCTTATCATAGGCTTCTTCAGTTTCAAGGTTCGCGCAAGGACCCATACAGTTTTTGAGATGATACTCAAGGCAGACTTTATATTTGCCTGCCATTACTTTTTCTTCTGACAGATTGTATTTACATGTACGAAGCGGGAATAATATTTTTATAATTTCAAATATCTGCTGTGTCTTCCACTTTGAAGTATAGGGGCCGAAATATTTGGAACCATCCTTAACAACTCTTCTTGTAAAAAATACTCGAGGGAAGCGTTCATTCTTGATGCATAAGTAAGTGTAAGACTTAGCATCTTTCAACATCACATTATATCGAGGTTGAAATTTTTTAATTAAAGTATTTTCTAAAAGTAATGCATCCGCCTCAGTCTCTACTACTGTAAATTCTAAGCGACTTGCATTCTTGACCATGGTTCTGGTCTTATAAGCTTGATTCTTTTTTTCGCCGAAGTAGGAAGCTACTCTATTGCGCAATCTCTTCGCCTTGCCTACATATATGATCGTATCATTCTTGTCAATGAATCTATAGACTCCCGGCTGTTGAGGGATGGTGTCCGATATCAGTTTATATTCTGCAGTAACCAAGGATCTATTAGTCTTCTATGGCGTCAATGATTAATTCAGCACCTGCTGGATTAGTAACCAGAGCGATATTGTGAACATCACATATGCGCATCAGCATTTGTACATCGGGTTCATGTGGATGCTTATCAAGCGGATCACGAAAGAAAATAACCACATCCAAAGCTCCCGTAGCTACCATAGTGGCGATCTGTGCATCTCCTCCCAGTGGTCCTGACAATAATCTATTAATAGTGTGACCTGCATCACTGATGTGTTGGCCAGTTGTTCCCGTAGCATAAAGCTCACATCGACTGAGGACATCTTTGTGTCTTAGGACAAAGGATACCATCTCTGCTTTCTTGCCATCATGGGCTATAAGTGCGATTCTCTTCATATGCTATTATGAATATCAAATATATGTCTAATATCACTCTGCTAGGCTTGTAAATGCTGAACTTGACAGGCTGTTTTATACCACTTGCTTTTTCTCTAATTTTTACAACTCTAACACTCAACGGGTGTAAAACCCTCTGTCAAATCCTACTCATGGCAATCTTCTCTAGGATACTCAGATTGGTATCTATCTTGATATGCCCTACCTAATTTTGGTAGACGTTACTAATTTTTAGCTCCAAGAACTGGGCTTAAAGTAAGATATTGCAAGCTCTAAGGGACGAAGTTGGACATATGAATCGGACAGTACTTGATCTTAAGATTGGAGAGG
>CALHUZ010000336.1 GCA_938039305.1 uncultured Saprospiraceae bacterium | reverse complement strand
ATAGATGGACTGGAAACGGTGATTACGATATCAGAGACCAAAGATGCTTCGGGAGCTATGTATTTGCCAGATGAAGTATATGATGTAGATAGGATAGAACAGATTACTACGCTCGCTTCCGCAAATGGTACCCGGACTATTAAGAAGTACATATTTGTTGATCAACTTACTGGGGAGCATCTGATGGATGCAGAGATGGATGATTATGGAGCTCTGTCAAAAGTCACGTACAAAACTCTTGATGAGTCCATAAAGAAGGGCGAGCTCAATAGTGCGAATAACTTTCTGTTATACCCTAATCAGACATTTGGCCAAATCCGAATGGACTTCAAGAATTTCAAGCCAGGTCGATATGATTTTATAGTCAAGGACATTGTAGGTAAGAAGATATGGTCCAATTCATATCAGGTTGATAAGAATAAGACGATCAAAGAAGACTTGTCATTTTTGCCTCGAGGAGTATACACTTACGTGATCAAGGATGAGGATCAGATCAGTATTGTGACACGTCGATTGGTCATCATCAAATCATAGAAGAATATGCTCAAGAAGATCGAGCAACATCTTCTACTCCCTTCTCCGATCCAGGACATCTCACAGTACTTCGCTGAGCCTATTGGAATTGAAATACATATAAAGCGAGATGAACTCATTCATCCACATGTATGTGGTAATAAGTGGCGTAAGTTAAAATACAATCTCCTCGAAGCTCTAAATCAAGGTTCTAATGGTTTGATTAGCTATGGTGGCATGTATTCTAATCATCTTGTAGCTATAGCCGCTGCGGGCTCTTTATTAGGAATAAAGACAGTTGGAATCGTCAGATCTTATAAAGAAGATGATGAAAACCCAACCATTCAATTGCTGAAGGGGTATAGGATGAAGTTGATTTATGTTGCACCTCCAGAGTATAAACTTAAAGAAGAGAGTCCTATCATTCAATCTATAATTGAAACCCATTCAGATTGTTTTTTGATACCAGAAGGAGGTACAAATGAGTTGGCTCTGAAAGGGGTAGAGGAGATGATCGCTGAAGTGAGATTACAATGTGAGTTGAGTACACCTACAACATTTAGGTTTAGTCATATAATAACTGGATTAGGGACAGGTGGTACTTGCTTAGGTGTGCTAAGGGCCGTTTTGTCTTCTTCCTCTGATACTAAGGTCATTGCTGTCTCTCCCTTCAAGGGCGATACCTATGATATGTCTGGGATCTCATTTATAACAGATAAAGAAAAAGAGAATTTAGAAATTATCCCTTCTGCGATTAAGACTCGATTTGGTGCATATCACAAAGAGATTCATGATTATATCTTGAGCTTTAAAAAGGATACTGATATAGCTTTGGATCCCATCTATACAGCCAAAGTTATGATGACAGCAGAGCAACTTGTTAAAGAAGATTATTTCCCCAAAGGGTCTAAAGTATTAGTCATCCATACAGGTGGGCTTCAAGGAATCAGCGGCTATGAGTATCAGTATAAAGTAGATCTATCCCTCTAAGAGATACTTGATAAAGTAGCCGATCGCAATTCCAACGTAATTGCCAGCAGCTAAACCAAGAAGAGAAACAGCGATACCTCCAACAATTAGAGATTTGTTCTTTAGGGCTTGAGCAACTTGAGGAATAAATACTGGTCCATAGATAGCAGCTGATGAAGTCATGATACTGGTGTCGCGATCTACTTCACATAATCTGCATAGACCGATGTGTAGGATAATTGTAATTAGAAAAATGAGTAAAACAAAAAGCACATAAGCACCGCCATCTTCTATTAATGATTTGAAATCAGACATCATTCCTACGGCTACTCCAAACATCAACAAGCAAAAATCGCCAACTTCAAAAGAACCTTGTAGCGATCGAACTTTATGATTAAACGAACACATGATGGCTATAGTAGTGATTAAGACAATAATAAGTGTAGATTCTAATTTGTCATAGACTAAGAAAGATAAGGCAACACTGAAAGCAACAATCACCGTAGCTAAAACTATAGCCAGTAGAGTCATCTTTGGATTCATCAGATCGTGTCTCAAATAAGAGGTGTCCACTGAGTCTTCAGTTTCATTTTGGTCAGCTTTTTTTAAAAACAAGCCGAAGAGTTTTTGTGCCAGAGTCAGAACGAAAAGTAGATATATCGCTCCCCATAATATCTGTGCACTATTCGTCAAAGTAAATACCTCTTCTTCTGCACCTAACGCCAGACCGACTGCAAATAGATTAGGTGTGCCACCTGTGTGGATACCAGCCATCATACCTCCAGGAATCCATATATCATTAATATTGGTGGAAAGATATAAAGACACAATTGTCGCTGCTATCATACCGCTAAAAGCAGCACAAGCAAAGCCTACTATTGTCTTATGAGATTGCTTAAACCAGGTGGGGACATCTGAGGAGAAGAGAAGCAGTGGAAGTGCATAGAGTATGGATATGTCTCTAAAATAACCAGTGATCGTTTCATCGACTGGCATCAGATTAAGATTGCGTATCAGAATTCCTACTGCAAAGCAGATGACGATGGGACTAAGAACTGATAGTGTCTTGTATCTGCGATCGAGCCACATGGCTATGAAGGGCACCAGAACAATTATTAAGATCTGAAGTACAGATAGGATCACTTAAGAGGTAAATATTAGTATCAGCATATATAAGCATAGTTTCTGATAATCCTCAAGAAGGCAATGTGTTTTCGAGATGTGAGATCTAAGTCACAGGCAAAAGAAAAGGCCTTGATTATTCAATCAAGGCCTTTCGTAATTCTTAAAGTTGTTCTTTATTTTTTAACTCTCTCCTTAATAGGAATAAGTGTTCCGCTTTTATGCTTCATAGAAACAAGGCCAACGATAAGCATCATAAGTGATAATACAATCACTGACCATTCTCCCATTGTAGGGACGACGTTGTTACATGCGTTTACTGAGAGATCGCATGTACTTGAGAGGATAGTCGTTGTAGTACTAAGTGCATCCTGAAGTGTAACTTCAGTAGGAGCTCCTGGCGCTCTGAAGAATGGATAAGTCAAAATACCATCTGCATCTGTCTGGCCAAGTATTGTTCCTGCAACTATAGGTGCTTGATTTGCTTCATCCAAAAAGCCCATGCCAGCACCTCCAGTATTGGTCACAACCGTGACATCTTGATTTGGGTTGCCAATAAAAGATAACTCATCGTACCAAAACTGAACCACTCCATCTGAATCTACTATGTTGTCTGGACCACAAGAACATGGATCAGTTACAATTGGAGGACAAGATGCAACAATAATTCCTTTAACGTTTGCAGCCGCCGCCTCAGCGTCAGTTTGATCCGCCCCTTGTACAAAAGCATTTCTTAATACGATCTCACTATCTTCATTTGGGTTGGGCTTAGTGAAAACAATCTCGATAGTCGGCACACCGTCGACGTCAATCGGAGTAAATGCAGGTCTTGCATCATCACCAAATGACTCAAATATATCTAGAACACCATTCGTATTATTAAGAAGATTACAGTTCTTTAGATCCGTTAAGGTCACCGCATCACCATCAACCCATGGCGCTCCCCCTGCTTTTGTCAGTACAATTTTATATTCCTGAGTGGCTGGATTTTCTGAGTCACATGTGATCGGATCAATATTGATATTAATACCTGCTTGGTAGCATTCCTTTGTAGGTAACTGGCAACCTGTTGTTCCGTCTACTATTGAAGGTATAATCACAACTGCTTCTAAAGGAGCAGGACAACCACAAGTCACATAGTCACTTGAGGTATCAATTACTTTTGCTTCTGAACCCACAAAGCAGACACATTCTTGATCAGAGGCAGACCATTTTGCTCCTGTGCCCTTAGATGAACAGTCTGGAACACATATTGTCATTTCCACTCCACCGATAGTCTCCATCTGCGGAGCCAAAGTCAAGTCGTCGAAGCCTGATATTACAATAGATGTACAAGTTCCATCTGCAGCGGCAAGAGGAAAGCAATGTCCCTCAAAACTCACTGTATTGTCGTCGTCACATACAGTCTCAGCTCTAAATAATGATGTTGGTGAGGTAGATGTTGGTGCTACAGCATTCGCTCTACATCTGATCACCATGATAGGATTACCACCATACATAACCGAGATCTCGGCTAAGATTATAAGTGCTATTAAGATCTTTTTCATTCTTATTTCTGGTTATTACAAGCTCAAATATAATTAAATCTCTGAGTAGGCTTTACTCACCTCCTTTATATCGTTAAGCTCAATCGATTTTCTACATTCATAGATCTCAACAGGTTTCGTTTTTCCTTTTACGGATACTTCTCCAATAAGATCAAGTTTATGACCATCTATGTTTGATATTCTTTCATATACGTCGTTACTAAGAAGGATATCTGCTTTATACTCTTTCGTTGTATTCTCTATCCTTGCTGCAGTATTCACGGTGTCTGAGATGAGCGTAGCGTCCCATCTACTATCATCCCCGATGATACCCATAATAAGTGGACCCGTATGCATCCCCATACCTACCTTTATTGGAGCTCGTTTTCGACTCTTTAAAATCTTATTATATTCTTTGATGTCATCCTGCATCTGAATGCACGCGTGCAATGCATCTGATGGCTCACTTTGAAATATGGCCATGATGCCATCACCCAAGTATTGACTGATGAAGCCTTTATTTCTTTCTATTATAGGGCCCATTCGTTCAGCATATTCTTTAACAAAAGCAAAGTTTTCACTAGGTGTCATATCTTCTGAGATAGTCGTAAAACTTCTGATATCGGTGAAGACAACAGTGACTTCTTTTTCGACCTGGTCTCCAAGCTTGATGTCTGTGATTTTCTCACAACCTATGGCATTGATAAAACCCATCGGGACGAATCTTGACATGGCTTGATTCATCTCTTTTTCATAGTTGGTCTTTTCCTTTTGCTTATTGAATCTTAGTCTTGCAAAGATTGCATAGGATAAACCTATAAGTAACAGCATACTCAAAGCGTAGAGATAACTTCTCAAGGTCAGTTTGTAAGCGGCATCAGTTTTTTCTTGGTTGGCTATCAGTAATTTCTGCTCATTTTTAGCAGTTTCATATTTGACTTCAAGTAACTTTTGAGCGTTATCTCTTTCTTCATTTCGAATTTCTTCTTTAAACTTCACCCACTTCCGTAAATATTCACTCTCCTTGGCATAGTCGCCAGTCAGTTTAGCATTGTCTGCGAGATGCTCGTAGCTATCTCTAATCTCTTCTTTAAAATCGATCTCTTCAGCCAATGAAAGTGCTTCTAACAAATTTTCTTTTGCGCTTTCAAACCTACCCAGCTCATTAAGAACTTTTCCTTTGTTGACAAGGGTAAATGCAATACCTCTACTATCTTCAAGCTTGTTAAAAGCGTCGTTTGCTTTAGTAAAATTATCTAAAGCCAAATTGTGAAAGTGTATGACGCTATCTTTATTAGCCCTTTCTCCTAAACCGAAACTTGAACCAATCGCATTAAATATTTCACCCAGGCTATTATCAATGTATCCTCCGTAGTAAGACTTCGTAAAATCATCATCTACGTATACTAAATTATTAGAGGCCTTAACAAAGTAAAGTTGGGCAGAATCAAGAATGTTGAGATGGTTCTCATTATAACATATACCAGCATTTAGATAGACAGCTGAGAAAAGGCCTTGTACTTCCCTTACATCGTCTTCATTCATTTGAGGGAACAACTTTGCAACCTCCTCTAGACTCGAAAGATATTCTAATGCCTTTCGCTCGTCATCCTGATCCATAGAGACCGACATTAAGTTAATGTAAGTATAAACCTTTCCAACATTGTCATTTAAAGAATCAGAATAGATCAGCGTTTGATGATACGTTTTAGTGGCTTCTTCATATCGATTTGTTCTCTGATATAGAAGAGCAAGATTGTTCAGATTATCATTAAGTGCTGGCAGATTGTTTAAATTTTCGTACAAACTTATCGCTCGAGTGAGGTATGAATATGCTGAATCGGTATTGCCGATATAGAGAAAATTACTACTCAGTTCTTGCAAAGAAGCGGCTATCTGTTCATCGTTACCGATTGTCTCTGCTAGTGCAAGCTTTTTTTTATAAGGCTCTATTGTGGCGGCTCGATCCACAAGAGAAAGCCTATCAGTAAGTTCTCGGTAATGTTGGTACTTCAATGTATCCACAGTCTCAACATCAATAAGAGCTTGAAGACTATCAATCGACTTTTGTGCTGCCTCATCCTGGCCATTCACCACCGATGTGCATAGCACAAAGGACCAGATGATAGATATGTTGAAGCAGAATCTCATGTATAGCTCTTATTGGGACTCAATTTAGGGAGATAAATCCGTCCTTGTATCCCTAAAAATAGGTATACTCAATTAATTTTAAAGGAAGTTGAATCATCTTTTTTAGAACATGAAAGCAGAACTAATTTCTGTCATATTATTGAAAAGGATA
>CALHUZ010000335.1 GCA_938039305.1 uncultured Saprospiraceae bacterium | reverse complement strand
TTAAAGAGTGGCCCGTGGCTACTGAGCAGTAGGTTATAGATTCTAACAATCGAATAGTTGCGATGGCCCATATATATAGCCGATATTGAAATTTGAAAACCCTCACATGGAAGACACATTTGAAAAAGCACAATCATCAGGATTCTTTGGCAAGCTCTTTCATTATACCAAACTAAGTGGTCCAGGTTGGGTGCAAGCAGCAGTTACGCTGGGTGGTGGAACTTTGGTAGGAGCACTTTATTTAGGTGTAGTCGGTGGTTACGAATTTTTATGGTTGCAGCCATTGGCTATGCTTTGTGGTATCATAATGTTAAGTGCCATCAGTTATGTGACACTAAGTAAAGATAAAATCGAAGATCGACCTTTTGAACTGGCTAAGAGACATGTATCACCTTCATTAGCATGGGGATGGTTGATTGCAACTATTATAGCTGATGTGGTTTTTTGTGCTGCCCAATTTGCATTGGGTACAGATGCCATCCAAGGCAATCTGGGAGGTGGAGACTTACCACCTTTTCTAATTACTGGCCTACTCTTCGCTGTTGCTTTCTATTTGATATGGCTTTTCTCAGGAGGCGGCAAAGCTTCTAAGATAATAGACAATGTTATAAAATCCTTAGTCGCCGTCATTGTCCTGGCATTCATGGGAGTCGCTGTGACATTGATGGTCAATGATGCTGTTAATTGGAGTGCTTTGGCAGGTGGTCTTATTCCAGATTTTTCAGCCTTGTTTAAACCGACAGATGCTTACACTTCCAGTATTACTGCAGCAGGAGACTATGGTGGCTTTTGGGAAAACTATATAGCCGACAATCAACGCAATATTATAATCGGTGCATTCGGTACTGCAGTAGGAATCAATATGACCTTCTTATTGCCATACTCTATCATGAAGAAAAAGTGGGGAAAGAAACATCGCGAATTAGCCCGATTCGACTTATTCTTAGGTTTATTAATTCCATTCATCCTTGGTGCTTCTGCACTAATTATTTCTACGGCCTCTCAGTTTCATGCAAAGAAGGATGGCCATGTGAGCGAAGGAGCGTACCATCAAGTGTTGGATGCACGATTGAAAGCTGAACATGCAGATTTTGCAACTTTTAGTGTTGCTCAGATTGAACAATTAAGACAAGCAGCTCCCACAGCTGATAAAGAATTGTCAACCATGTTGGCTAAGAGAAATGCAAATGATTTAGCTCATGCCCTAAAGCCATTTTTAGGCAATTGGTCACAGTTGATATTTGGCATAGGTATATTGGCAATGGCCATAAGTACCATGATTGTCCATATGATGATGAATGGATATGCAGTCAGCGAAGCCTTTGGCCAACCCGGTCAACGCAAGTTATTTTTGATGGGTGCGGCCATTCCTGCTATTGCTGGTTTTTTCTCTCCGTTAATTTGGAATGGAGCAGCCAAAACGGCTTTAGCAGTACCTGCTTCGGTTATTGCCACTACCCTACTACCCATAGCTTATTTGATATTTTTACTATTGATGAATTCTAAAAAGGCCTTGGGTGAAGAGTTACCCAAAAACCGATTATTGATTAACATCCTGATGCTTGCTGCCACAGGTATTGCAACTTTTGCTTCTATCTGGGCATTAGTAGGTAAGTATCAAAGCGCCAATGTTTACGATCATCGTTTTGGGCTGGTGGGATTGATTGGTTTACCTATTTTAGTTCTGATTGGCATCATTGGATTTATGCGCAAAGAGCGAGCAGAATAAAGTTGACTCGGAACTCTTATGGCTTTATAAACTTTATAGATATACAAAATGCAAACTTTCGGAATTATAGGTGGTGGCATGATTGCCAATTTTCATGCTCAAGCTATTCAGGCTATGAGCGATGGGCGGTTAGGTGCCATCTATGCTCGCAATCCAGAAAAGGCAAATGAGTTAGCTCAAAAGTATAATTGCAAAGCATATTCTAATTTAGAAGAATTACTCGCTGATACTTCAATCGATATAGTTACGATCGCTACTCCTTCTGGTGCTCATCTCGCTCCAACCATAGCAGCTGCCAAAGCAGGAAAACATATCATTTGCGAGAAGCCCCTGGAAGTCACTCCAGAAAGAATAAAGCAAATGATTGCAGTTTGCGCTGAACATAAAGTGGTTCTGGCAGCTATCTTTAATAGACGGTTTAATCCTGCTGTCCAAGCATTCAAGCAGGCAGTCGATAAAGGTCGCTTTGGAAAACTCACACTTTGTGATGCTTATATAAAATGGTATCGGACCCAAGAGTATTACGACTCAGGGGCTTGGCGCGGGACTTGGGAATTAGATGGTGGTGGCGCTTTGATGAACCAGTCCATCCATACCATTGACCAATTGATATATTTGGCTGGACCGATAAAGCGACTATCCGCATCTACGACTTGTCTCATCCATGATGGCATCGAAGTAGAAGATACAGCGGTGGCCATATTAGAATTTGAAAGTGGTGCTCGCGGCGTCATACAAGGAGCTACCTCTTGTTGGTCTTCAAGTGGTCACCCTGCAGAGGTGCATCTTTGCGGCAGTGAAGGTTCAGTATTCATGAGTGATGAATCGTTTAGAGTCTGGGATTTCATGAATGCCAGCGATGAAGATCATTTTATAATTAACAATCTCATGGAAGGAAACAAGCAGGGATTAGGAGCTAATGACCCATCTGCCATTAATTTTGATGGTCATTTGCGTAATTTTGAAGATGTGGTAGAAGCGATTGAAAATAATAGAACTCCATTAATTACGGGAGAAGAAGGATTGAAAGCAGTTGAAGTGATTGATGCTATCTATCGCAGTGCTAAAGCTGATGGGGCTTGGATAGAATTAGCTTAGGCTTTAGCTAAATATATTTAACTGCCAATTGGTATAACTATATAAACTTGGAAATTAGAAATTGATACTTACAGGATTTACAGACGAAGCGGCCAGTGATCTCGCTGGACAAATAAAAGTCACCAAAGCATTGGGCTGGGATTACATTTCCTTGCGGATGATTGATGGCACAAATATTCATGATTTACCCGATGCCAAATTTGAAGATGTCTGTGAAGCACTGGAAAAAGCTAATATCCGAGTTGCGGAGTTTGGAACGATGATCGGCAGTTGGGCAAAGACCATACATTCTGATTGGAGCCTAACCTTAGGAGAAATAAATCGCTGCATTACTAAGATGCAAAAACTGGGAGTGAAGTACGCCCGAATCATGTCCTATGCTCAATGCACTTGGGGAGAAGAACAATTTGAAAAAGAGCGTTTTAAGAGATTACGCGAGATTACAGCTCGATTTAAAGATGCTGGTTTAGAGGCCTTGCATGAGAACTGTATGAATTGGGGTGGTTTCTCTGCAGATCATACTTTGCGATTATTAGAAGAAGTGCCCGATCTGAGATTGGTGTTTGACACTGGA
>CALHUZ010000334.1 GCA_938039305.1 uncultured Saprospiraceae bacterium | reverse complement strand
TAAAATACCAAAGTTCTTAGTCGGTATAACTTGACCTATGCGATGTCGGTTTTCTTCACTTTTGAAATTTCTGTAAGAATGTGTAAGACCACTTGAAGTGATCTCAAGAAGAGGTTTCTTTTCGTCGCCGAGATTGATGAGTGACATTTCCGCTAAGTGCCTGTCGCCACTGAGTAGGATAGGATGAGAAACGTTGAGTTCATCTAAGACTTTGACCAAGCGTGCTCTTTCCTTAGGGAAGTTCGCCCACTTCTCATATTTGTGATCTTCAGGAAGAAATTGAATACCCCCTCCGATGATGTGTATATCGGCCTTACTGTTTTCTAAATTCTTAATAAGCCAAGACCATTGTTCTTCGCCAAGAATACTCGCTTCTGAGCTGATATCATCTCTGAAATATCGAACATCCAAGAGTAGTACTTTGGTAATCAGATCTCCATTTACGTAAGTGTAGATCTGATAAGCACCAGTGTGTTTTCTGTCTGGACTTCCCTTGGGGATATCCAAGAAGTCAAAAAGCAGGTCTCTACTTTCGTCTTTTTGATTATAGTTTTTGCCTCCGTCATTGACGCCATAGTCATGATCATCCCAGATGCCTATGACATCTGTCGCCGCAACTAAATGTTTGTAATCAGTGTGAGATTTTTGAGTCGTATAGTCTTCTTTCATTTCTGCCATATCATCTGTATCGGCATATATGATATCACCGAGCCATATCCACAGGTCGGGATCGTTTTTGACTACTTCTTTCCATATAGGTTGTGACTCATCCCACTGATGATTGCATGAGCCAAAAGCGATGGTCATCTTACTTTCATGAGCAGGTATGATCCCTTGCTTGCATGAAAGCATAGCTCCAAAAGCTATTAAGATGGCTATGTGTGAGAACAACTTCATAAATAATATTCGAAAAAAGTAAAATATGAATGTAGGGCCGACTGTAAAAGTAGATATTTGTGGTAACACAAGAATGACTGATGGAGTTAATTGATGGTGTGGCACTTGCCACCAAGATGAAAATCAAGATAAAGAGCGATGTCGACGAGATGAGAAACCAAGGGATGAAAGTTCCGCATCTTGCAGCAGTGCTGGTAGGGGATAATCCTGGTAGTCAGTCTTATGTCAGAAACAAGGTCAGATATTGTGATGATGTAGGCTTCGAGTCTACTTTGATTAAAAAGGACTCAAGTCTAACAGAAGGCGAACTTCTGGAGATCGTTAGAGATCTGAACGAAGATCCATCAGTAGATGGATTTATCATTCAACTTCCTCTACCTGATCATATAGACGCTGAGAAAATCAACCTTGCCATAGATCCAAAGAAAGATGTCGATGGCTTTCACCCAATGAACTTTGGAAGAATGACGCTTGGTCTGCCAGCATATCTTCCAGCTACTCCACAAGGTATATTGGTGATGTTAGAAGAGTATGGGATCGAAACATCTGGAAAGAAGTGTGTGGTCGTTGGTAGAAGTAATATTGTAGGAATGCCAATGTCTATTTTAATGGCACAAAAGAGAAAGACTGGAAATTGTACTGTGACAATAGTTCATAGCAGAACGCAAAATTCTGAAGCTGAAATAAGAGCAGCCGATATTGTTATTGCAGCAATCGGAAGGGCTAACTATATCACAGGTGATATGATAAAACCGGGTGCAGTAGTCATCGATGTCGGAATCAACAGAGTTGATGATGATAGCCGAAAGCGAGGTTATCGATTGGTAGGCGATGTAGACTTCGCAAGTGTCTCGGAAAAGGCATCATACATCACACCTGTCCCAGGAGGAGTAGGACCGATGACTGTGACGTCATTGATACTCAATACAATCATAGCTGCAAAGCGCGAGATCTACGGTTAATTTGATGTCCTTGATCAGAGACGTACACTCATACATAAATAAGATATCACCCACTAGTAGCTAATATGAAGACGGATATAATCCATGTGTTACATATAAAAGATCTTTCTGAAGATCACTTAGAGCTAACGACTGCGATGCTTGGACATCTTGAAGTCGAGGCTATAGAAGAGCGAGATGATAGTCTTGTTCTATATCATCATGATTTAGAAAGGGTAGATCAGATAGAAAACCAACTTCTGGAGATGGCACCGTGGGTAACTAAAGCACAGATAGAGCGATCTAATCGGCCTAATGAAAATTGGAATAAGTCTTGGGAATCATCATTTTCACCAATCGTCATTGATGACTTTTGTACAATAAGAGCGACATTTCATGATATCGATATTGATACGGATCATGTGATCACTATAGATCCTGAGATGGCTTTTGGAACAGGACATCATGAGACAACTCATGCGATGATCCAGATGATGCAGCGCATCGATCTTTCTGGAAAGACCGTAATGGACTACGGAACAGGAACGGCCATCTTGGCGATCCTGGCTGAGCAAAGAGGAGCAAGTGTGGTCTTCGCTTTTGATTATGATGAAGTGGCCATAGAGTGCGCACAAAGATGTGTTGAGCTCAATGATTGTACCAGCATCATGTGTGCGACTGCAGAGATGGCGGATACAGATCCTAATATTAAGTACGAAGTTATTCTTGCTAATATCAATCGCAATGTACTTTTAGAAACTGCAGCTGAAGTATTTGAAAGACAAAAGCCTGAAGGCTCTTTACTCTTGTCAGGTATATTAAAGCAGGATCGGGAATTAGTAATTGAGAAGTATAAATCTGTAGGTTATGAACTTAAAGACGAAATACAAAGAGGAGAGTGGATGTGTTTGCATATGATCGGTAAGTCATAAGATGCTACTTCTTAAATATGCGTTGCTGAAGGCTTATAGCCTCAGCTTCGATTTGAGAAACCTACGCCTGTAGAGCTTGAGGTAGGAAGCTTACAAGAACCTTGCGGTTATTTAAAATCAAAAAAAAAAATGAGGAGATAAACAAATGCTCATCTCCTCTTAATAAAACTCATGTCACACGATATCTTTTAGCAGTTAATCCTAAAATGCTAATGCTAAACTGCTAATCAATCCTAAGCGGTTAATCCTAAGCTGCTAATGCTTCTTCACCTTTTGGTGCTTTGTGCATTTTCGTAAAATCATTTATAATGATCTCCGTTACATAATGCTTCCGACCATCACTATCTTGATAGTTGTTATAAGTAAGCTTCCCTTGAACCATTATTTGGTCACCTTTCCTAAGCGCCTTATCCATCCTTTCTGCTAGCTTGCCCCATGCGATGACGTTATGCCACTGTGTCTCTTGTACAAGCTCACCTTCACGGTTCTTGTAGTACTGGTTAGTAGCGATAGATACCTTTCCTAATTTCTTGTCACCACTAAAAGTTTTTAATTCGATG
>CALHUZ010000333.1 GCA_938039305.1 uncultured Saprospiraceae bacterium | reverse complement strand
AAAGATCTGTGTAGTACAGAAGAGGAATATTGAAATAGTGAAAAGCTTCATTGATTGATAGTGTTTTAGTTGCAGTAACAGAAAATGAATCTGATGACTCAGAAGCACTTACTATAGAGATCCTTTATCATCAATAATTCCACAAAATGATTGTGCGAATATCACGTACCATATTCTTACTGAAGCTATACTTTAGGCTAGTCTTTCGAATAATTTGAACTGCGTGTTTGTTTGACATGGTTTTTAAAAATCAAAAACGCATGCCAAACATCGTTGGGGAACATCTTAACCGATAGCTGCGCTATCGGCTATTAATATGTCGCCACGCTGTGGCTTTTCTATTTGTAAATGCAATGGACTAAAGCCACATTGTCAACTTTACTCTTGAACTTGATACTTGTGCTTGATACTCGAACTTAAATCAGGCTCAAGCCACATTGTCAACTTTGCTCTTGAACTTGATACTTGTGCTTGATACTTGAACTTAAAAAAAGCTCAAGCCACATTGTCAACTTAGTCTCGTTAAGGCCTAATCTTATAAGAGAAAGCTCCTATTCCATTGTCTTGAAGTATTCTGGCGAATTGATTTACATCAGTGCCCATGAGTGTTTTAAGTTCTTTTTGATACTCACTTATTCTTCCTTGCAATATCTTATGCACTTCTACATGTGCGTCAGCAGGAGCAAAATCAGCAGTCTCTACAGTACTTGCCAAGTAGTATAGGCGCTCTGCTAATTGGACAGGCCATCTCACCATATCTTGACCTTTGCCAGTGGCTTTCATTTGCATCAGCTTCCCTTGAAATCCAACAAGCTTTTCGGTTAAAGCTGATGTCTCCGCTGCTATTAACTTCTTGTCTTTAGGATTCATCACTTTACTAAGGTCTAACAGTTGTCTTCTTACATTTTCAACTTGATTGATCATAGATACCACCTTGTTCATATCAGACTGCAATTCTAACATCATCTTGTTTTGGGCTTCTATATCACTCAAGCTTCCTTCTGAGTTCGGATCTTTTTCTAATTGAAACGACTCTTCAAATGATTCTCCTTCTATAGTTGCTCGCACTTGATAAGTGCCCGGAGGCGCTAATGTTGTGATTCTTCCAATACCGGATTTTCTCTTTCCATCTTTATCAAGTTCTATCCAATCTGCATAAAGCGGCTTGGTATACAATTCTATTTCATCTGAAGGTTCACCCATGAAGTCCCACATCACTCTGTTGATCCCCGACTTTCCTTTTTGCTTTAGCGTTCTAATCGTATCTCCTTTGACATCAACTATGTGGAGTTCTATAGAATCACTTTTCTCGGCTAACCAATAATCAATCGCTCCTCCTCTTTCTGGATCAGTACCAAAGTGAGACTCGACGTTGATTTGCATCGTATTGGTCACTGGTCTAAATCTGATCATATCCTTTGGTGCAAAAACATGAGCATCAGATGAGGTGATATCTTGATTGATCTGCTGCAATGAACTTAGGTCATCTAGTATCCAGATGCCTCGACCATAAGTTCCAATCACAAGGTCATTGAATTGTTCCTGAATATCTATCCAATAATAAGGCGTAGGTGGCAGATTAGTCATCATGGACTGCCAAGTATCTCCATCGTTGAGAGAGAAGTACAGGGCATTCTCAGTACCGAGATAAAGGAGTCCAGGACGTACTGGATCTTCTTTAATATTGCGAACATAACTCAGTTGACTTTCAGGTATTCCAGATACTATTTTAGTCCAAGACTTGCCATAGTTTTCGGTTTTGTACGCATAAGGCTTGAAGTCACCTACTTGGTGATGCTCTACAGAAATATATGCTTTCCCCGCGTCCCATTTAGAGGCATCGATATTCCTAACGACACCAAGTTTAGGGAGTCCTGGGATATTCTTAGTGACATCTTGCCAAGTGGCACCTCCGTCTTGGCTCACATGAACCAAGCCGTCATTAGTTCCTGCCCAGAATACTCCTTCTTTCACTGGAGACTCATCGAAAGCATAGATGACATTTCCATATTCTACATTGATGTTATCGCCTGTAAGTCCACCTGAGAATCCTTGCATAGACTTATCATCAAGTGATAAGTCAGGACTGATCACTTCCCATGTTTGTCCCCTGTTAGTTGTGCGATGTACATACTGACTTGTGACAAATATCGTCTCGTTATCATGAGGAGAAATCAGTAATGGGAAGGTCCACTGAAATCTATATTTGACATCACCAGCGGCATAGCCAGTGGTCTGCTCAGGCCATATCTCCAGGTGTCTAAACTGACGTGTCTTCTCATCATATCGAGTGACAATCCCTCCGAGTGGACCTCTACCAGAAGCACTTGACCAAACGATGTCTGGATCAGTTGGATCAGGAGTTGCAAAGCCACTCTCTCCCCCACCTATGCCATGCCATAGGCCACTCTTTATCCGACCACCTTGTCTCCCTCCAGTGAGACTTCTACTCGGCCCTTTCATCGAAGGCCCATCTTGTCTATTAGTTAAGACATTGTAAGGGACAGCGTTGTCAGTGGTTACGTGATACACTTGTGCTATGGGCAGTTGAACCCGTAGCCATGATGCACCTTTGTTCTGCGATATAGAAAGCCCTCCATCACCGACTACAATCATCCGATTAGAATTTGTAGGATCTATCCACATAGCATGATGATCCCAGTTCGGCTGATTTGCTCTTGCCGCAGTTGTGATGGTAGCACCACCATCTATACTTGTATAAAAACCTGATGCCATAAAATAGATAACATCAGCATTAGTAGGTGAAGCTTCACAATGAGTATAGTAGGCTTGTCGACCTCCCATGTTACGATCGTAGCTCATCAACTTCCAAGTCTTCCCGCGATCATCAGATCGCCAAAGCTCACCGCTCTCTGTCTCTTCACCATCGAGAGGCGCCCCATCTCCAGTCTCTATGAGTGCATAGACGCGATCTGGATTAGCAGGTGTAACAGTGATGGCTATCTTTCCAACTGACTTTTTCGGAAGTGCACTTCCTTTCAGCCTATTCCAGGTCTCTCCCCCATCTGTTGATTTGAATAACCCGCCTCCAGGTCCGCCACTTGTTCTATTCCATGTCTTCAGTTCTAAATGCCACATTCCTGCATAAAGGATCCTTGGGTTAGCAGGATTGATTTCTACATCAGAGGCTCCTGTATTCTCATCTACAAAAAGAACATGCTTCCAGTTTTGTCCACCATCTGTAGTCTTCCAGATACCTCTATCTTTCTGTGGCGTATAACCATGCCCAAGAACAGCTGCCCAGACGACATCCGGATCATCAGGGTGAACGACGACTCTTCCTATTCTTCCAGAATTTTCTAATCCTATATGATCCCAAGTCTCCCCGCCATCTGTTGATCTCCACATACCGTTGCCTAAAGAGACATTGGACCTGATAGATGTCTCTCCTGTACCTGCGTAAATGATCTCAGAGTCAGATGGAGCAATGGCCAGTGAACCTATCGCATGTACATCTTTATCATCAAAAATAGGCTTCCAATTAAGCCCTCCATCTGTTGACTTCCAGATACCTCCAGATGCTGCGCCAACATAATAAGTCATTGGGTCTTCTGGTATCCCTGCGACGGAAATGATTCGATTGCCTATAGGACCTATATGTCTAAATTTTAATTGGTCTAATTGTTCTTTACTTAGTGTTTGTCCAAAGGATATAACAGGAATAAGTATCAGTGCAAGTATAATTGAGGCAAATATTGAATATAGTCGCCCCAAACTTTGTAGTGAATCTTTCATGGTAGGAAGGTTAGTCGTTGATAATCTTAGTAACTAAGATGGGGAATTTAAAGCAGTATAAAGATTCAGTGTTCACTTAGCGTGCTTTCGTTTACGAATCAGTGGGCCAAGAGGTCAGAGACCTTTGGCTTAATTGAAGGTTCATTGGCAAAGTAGTCTACATGTTCCTTGACTCTTTTATGATGAATGGAATGAAAGTCACAGCGTGGCGGCATATCAATATCCTATAGCAAAGCTGTCGCCTGCTTATATATTTTGAAGAGTTGTTGGTGGATGTTTTTGAGATTCAAAAACACCCACCTAACAAAAAGGGAAGAACGGAGGGATTAGTCAATTCACCTTATGATGTGAAAATTGGCTAATTAGAAAATGTGAGAGTTGGTAAATGCGATAGAAGAAATTATCAAT
>CALHUZ010000332.1 GCA_938039305.1 uncultured Saprospiraceae bacterium | reverse complement strand
CAACTATCTTGTTTTTCATGACGCAAACTTAGCATGGGTTGCATTTGATCAATCTTGGACAACGAAAGACGGAGAAGAGAGCGTTGCAAAAGCAACCATCACCTTAGTTAAAAAAGATAACACCTGGAAAATCATATCCTACACGGCTATTCAATATAGTGCAGAAGATGAAAATGTAGATACTTTAGAAAGGGAGTAAACCCGCTTCAAAAGATCAAGTTCAAGTTCAAGTTCAAAATTGACGATTAGTTTTCGGACGTTTGACAACCGTTTCTTTCAAGAGTATTAAGCAAGCCCTATCTTACGATAGATCTTCGGATGCAGATAATAATTAAGAAGGATCATCTGCGTTCATATAGCATGCGAACACCCCACTCTATGTACAAACTGATTTTCTTGAGCATATCCATATTCATATGTCAAATTACATTTGCGCAAAGCGAGAAGTTAGATATCGATGGAGCCATCATCATTTCCAATAGCGAATCCGCTACACCTGCAGCTGGAACCATAAGATGGAACGGCCAAGATTTTCAAGGATACGATGGCACAAAATGGAGAACCTTCTCTTATACCGTGGATGAGACAAGTGGATCAGGTGTCGCTGTAACGGACGATTTCTCCGGTGATGGAGCTTTACTGAATTACACTACAAATAATGAATCTGCAGTCCCTGGAGTTACCCGAACAAATGGGCGGTACAGAGCTGAGGTTCTTGATAATTCTAATAATGTCACACTACATTTTCATGGAGATCAAGGACGACTAGATGCAAAAGAGGTCAGTTTCCCTTTTGAATATATTGCGCGAAACATAGGCATAGGAACGCTCAACGATAGCCAAACAGCACCGCCTGAGAGCCCTAATTCTTATGTATTTGCAGGTATCCAAGCGCACGTTTATCCAGACTTCAATAGCATCAACTCTTCACACTTTGTTGTAGGTCATCGTGGTGGTGCAGAAAATACGGTAGAAGGAAAGAATACAGTAAATGGCTCTTCCTCTGTAAATGATGCCGGAACCAACGTCGTCCCAGATGGTCGCGCAGACCTGCGTTTGGTAGGCTTAGCTGACAACACCATACTTTGGTATTACCAAGTACCAAATTTTGACGTAGGCAACATAGCTGATAACTGGATAGCCTACAAAGGAACTGGCGTTTTACCTGGAACTCCACCAGTTTTCGGCGATACTATCTACATTGGCCCTATCACGTACGCCTTTGGTTCTAACAACGTTCCATTTGTAGGCACGATAGATAGTATCGAGTTAGTCGGTGAGACTCCTTAGATCAACAATTGTCTTATAATCCACCAGTTCGATTCTATTTCCTAATTTGTGATAAACATCTACCACTGAGGCAAAGGTCAGAATATACGATTGGTTCCATCACAGGCCTTCTGCTTAGCGGTTCATAATAAGTAATCATGAAAAAGAACATTTGGCTCATAGCTCTATTCGCTTTTGCAAATATGCTAACTGGACAAAATATCGTCTATGATGTAGTGCTGAAAAATGGAAAAGTCATGGACCCCGAAACGGGCTTCGAAGGCATTAGAAATGTAGGGATCATAAGTGATAGAATAGCTGAAATATCTGATCAAGATTTAAAAGGAAAAGTTGAAATCGACGCCTCCAATCTTGTAGTAGCTCCGGGCTTCATAGATCTACACGTACATGGCATGACCAACAAAGCTCATGCATACCAAGTAAGAGATGGTGTCACAACAGCATTAGAATTAGAAACTGGGAAACCATTCTTAGGAGATTGGCTTACTGCCAAATCTGGAAACTCGATTGTTAATTTTGGTGCCACAGCATCCCACTCCACCCTAAGAGCTTTGGCTATGGGGCGATACCAGCACTTCTTTACAGAAGCTGAAAAAATCATTGAAAAAGAAGGCTTCGACAGTCCAGATCTATTGAAAATCCAACTCAATATGGGCAGATCAGGATATCAGGCCCTATCTACGGAAGAGATAAATAACCTAAGGCCTATGCTTCAAGCAGCATTAGAAGAAGGAGCTCTTGGGATAGGCGTTCCAGTAGGATATTATCCTGGTGCGACACATGAAGAGATATTTAGAGTATACAAGTTAGCAGCAGAGCGACAAGCGCCTATCTTCTCTCACACAAGAGGATTTGGCATGCCCGGCATACATGAGGCGATAGCCAATGCAACTACCTCTGGAGCACCACTTCATATCGTTCATGCTAATAGTCTTTCGCTTGGCGAGATACAGGTGACCTTAGACATGGTCGCTGCGGCACAAGACAGAGGCTTGGATATCACAACGGAGGTCTACCCTTATACCGCTGCTTCTACTTCATTAGAATCTGCACTCTTTGATTCTAATTGGCAAGAGGAACTTGACATAAGCTACAATGATCTCCAATGGGAAGCTACAGGAGAACGGCTAACAGAAGCCACCTTTAAAAAGTACCGCGAGGAAGGTGGCATAGTGATCATCCACATGATGAAACCAGAGTGGTTAGTTAGCGGCATTTCAGACGAACGAACTATGATTGGATCAGACGGCATGCCTTATGCTCCTGGTGCCCATCCAAGAACA
>CALHUZ010000331.1 GCA_938039305.1 uncultured Saprospiraceae bacterium | reverse complement strand
ATTCCAGTTTCAGATGACCTTTGGTACTTGATGAGATGGTCACATAAGCTCTCTCATCTAAGCGAAGGGGCATATGACATCACTATATCTCCTTTGAGTAAACTTTGGCGCAGAGCTATACGCCAACAAGAATGGCCAGATCAAGAACGATTACACGAGGCCAAGAGAATAGTTGGATTTAGAACTATTAAGTACGATTCACTAAGAAGAAGTATTCAATTAGGAAAGGAAGGAATGAAACTTGACTTTGGAGGTATAGCCAAAGGTTATGCAGTCGATAGGATAGCCATGATACTAAGAGATCATGGGATATCGAAATTCTTGATAGATGGCGGAGGTGATATTTATGCAGGTGATCCACCTCCATATCGTGATCATTGGAAAGTATACGTACAGTCTATGAATGAATCTATCAATATTCGTAATCAAGCCATAGCTAGTTCGGGTATGGTATACAAGTTTTTACTATCCAATGGAGAACGCTATAGTCATATAGTTGACCCACGAAGCGGTCTAGCCGTTAAGGAAGTCGACCCTATCAATATCTTAGCACAAGATTGTATGACAGCCGATGCACTCGCCACGGCTCTTTCTGTCATGAGCATTGAGCAAGGAAAAGACCTTTTAGACTATTTTGCTGCCAGTTCATTGTCTTTTTCACAGTCTAATTAACATTATCATAATTGTTAGCCATTCTAATTTTATTACATTAAGGTCAATTTTATAATTCAAGAAAATAAACTCTTCATGGTGACAACAAGACGTGACTTTGTAAAGCGATCTGGTTCAGCAGTAATTGCGACATCTTTAGGATTCAATATACTCACCGCTCAGTCCTATAAACATAAGATGAATAGTGACACACTAAAGGTGGGATTAATAGGTTGTGGAGGACGTGGATCAGGAGCTGCACTTCAGGCAACTCTTGCAGACTCTAATGTGGTGTTGACTGTTATGGCTGATATATTTCGCGACACCTTAGATAAGTCTTATGATGCTTTACTCGAGGAGAACCCAGATAAAATATTGGTTGATGAAGAGCATAAGTTCATCGGCTTCGATTCATACAAAAAGGTGTTAGCATCAGATGTAGATGTTGTAATACTTACAACACCACCAAGTTTTAGACCAGGGCATTTGGCAGCAGCCATAGAAGCGGGGAAACATGTATTCTGTGAGAAGCCAGTAGCAGTAGATGCGCCAGGTATCAGAAGTGTCATCGCAACAGCACAGAAAGCAAAAGAGAAAGGACTCTCATTGATGTCTGGATTTTGCTGGAGACATGATGTACCCAAAAAAGACACATACAAGAGGATATTAGATGGAGCTATAGGAGAAGTCGGAAGTGTATATAATACTTACAATACTGGTGCTTTATGGTATAAGGATCGCCAAGATAGCTGGACGGACAATGAGAATATGATGCGTAACTGGGTATATTATAATTGGCTATCGGGAGACCATATCGCTGAACAAGCGGTTCATAGTTTAGATCTCATGGCTTGGGCATTTGGCGATAAGCTACCCTTAAGCGTGAGTGGTACCGGAGGAAGACAAAGTAGAACAGAGGAAAGGTTTGGTAATGTGTTTGATCATTTTGCTTTGACATTTGACTATGGCGACGGTAAGATGGGTCATCATGTCAGTAGACAGCAAAAAGGATGTAGCCGAGCATATGACATCAGTATGATGGGTAACAAAGGCCATTCATACATCAATGTCGGTAGCAATCACGATATCATGGGAAGTGGAAGTGAGAAGTGGACATGGAAAGGAGAGCGTTCTAATATGTATCAGAATGAGCACGATACATTGTTTGCAGGAATAAGAAGTGGTAATGTCTTTAATGATGGACATCGCATGGCCAATAGTACAATGCTCGCTATCATGGGCCGTATGGCTGCTTATACAGGAGAAAAACTTACTTGGGAACAGGCGATTAATTCTACCGAAGTACTTGGTCCAACATTAGAAGAATACAATTGGGATATGAATTGGCCTTTGGCTGATGTTGCTAAACCTGGCATTACAAAATTCGCATAATGCAAAACATGTCCACTCGAAGGAAGTTCTTAGGCTGTTCGATATTAGCGACAGGGGCTCTTGTGACTCCTTGGTCTTCTTGTATGGCAACAGGTGTATCTTCAGGTATTTCTGATAGACCACTCCATAAGAAAAGCTTGAAGTGGGGTATGATAAAAGGAGACATGTCTGTTCTTCAGAAATTTGAATTAATAAAAGAGCTCGGTTTTGACGGAGTAGAATTGGATAGCCCTAACGATGTAAGTACAGATGAGGTTATGGCTGCAATGCAGTCTACTGGACTTGTGGTGCCGGGATTGGTGAATTCTAAGCACTGGAAAATGCCTTTATCAGATCCTGATCAAGCAGTTCGCACAGAGTGTACAGAATCTATGATTGAAGCTTTTGAGCTATGTAAAAAGCTGGGAGGAACAACTGTTTTGCTCGTTCCTGCAGTCGTAAAAGCAGAGATATCTTATGAAGATGCTTGGGTGCGCTCCACGGCCGAAATAAAGAAAATGTTACCTCATGCCGAGCGTATAGGGGTGAAGATTGCCCTCGAAAATGTATGGAATAACTTTTTACTCAGCCCTATTGAGGCAGCCAGATATGTTGATCAATTCGAAAGCGATCACATAGGCTGGTATATGGATATAGGCAATATTATAAGATATGGATGGCCTGAACATTGGATAAGAACACTTGGTAAGCGTATTCTGAAAGTGGACATTAAAGACTACAGCACTCAGCTGGCCAATGATGAAGGAGTATGGAAAGGCTTTGCTGCCAAGTTAGGAGACGGTAGCGTAGATTGGGCAAATGTTAATCTAGCACTATCTGAGGTAGGCTATAGCGGTTGGGGTTCTGCTGAAGTACCAGGAGGTGAAAGAGAACGACTTGCCGATATATCCAGAAGGATGGATAACCTTTATACCGCTTAAGCCTCAGGAGTATCACACCCCAACAACTGTAAAGCAATAAGAATATTAATCTTGCAATTTCTCTGTTATGTATTTCAACATCTAATTCTATACATGAGACTACATTCTAGTGGTAAAAAGCGTTTTATTTGCAGTCATAAATTTTAAGCTAAAGAATTATATAGATGTTCATGGATATAACAAGAAGTAAGTACGCAGTTTTGATGTTGTTGATGTCTCTCATCACTATGATGTCATGTGAAAGCAATGATCCATTTGTCCAAGGAAAGACTAATGATGAATTGCTCCAAGATTATTTTACGGCTAACAATATTACTCCTGAGAAAACTGCTTCTGGGATGTATTATGTCATAGATGTTCCTGGATCTGAAGAAAAGCCTATCTCAACAAGTTCCGTAACAGTCTTTTATAAAGGTTATTTTTTGGATGGAGAAGAATTCGATAGTACGGGTGATTCGCCAATTTCTTTTTCATTACAAGCAGTGATAGCAGGATGGACAGAAGGTATTCAACTTTATGGAAGAGGAGGCAGTGGGACACTTTTTATCCCTTCTCAATTAGCTTATGGTCGTGCTGGTAGAGGTTCTATTCCTCCTGACACTCCTTTGATCTTCGATGTAGAGATTGTCGACTTTCAGTAGACGGGGACTATTCTAAAGAAACTCTTTTTGGACTTCTTTTAGTTTTGTTTTTTCTCCAACAAGAGAAAGGCATACAAGTACTATAAATACAGGGGCTATCTGAAGTAGTGATCTGTGGATGGTCATTTGATTTTCTAAAAAGACATGAGCTCCTGTAGACGTAAAAACAAATAGCATCATTGCTAAAAGTGTGAAGGCGCCCGCAGCAATAGGCAAGAGTTTTTTATCTTTTATAATGCGAGAAGAGGATATTATTATTCCTATTAAAATGAAAGCCCAAAAGAAACTTGAGGATGGATTATCAAACATAGCATAGCCGAATAATTTGAGGGTTCCATCAACATAACCGATGTCAGAATTGCCTGGTATAGTGAATCCAATACCTTTAAATAATTTAAATAATATCCAAGGTGATATAATTGATATCCAAGTCAACTTATAGTTTGCAAAGAGCTTTGCTTTCTTTGCCAGGTCAAGATCTCGATTAAGCAAAAGAGTGAAGAATAAACATAAAGTCAAAGTCGGTACGAATAATATAAGACCTTCATTTTTGCTCCATATAAGTGCTGCTGTCATTAAGCCAGCAAAGACATATTTTCCATTGAAAATTCCCCATAGTGCCAGAATAAGATATGCTTGCATATAGATCTCTACATATCCAGCAGTTATGTGCCAAGCTTCCAGTGGCAAACAGCTTAGAATTGAGGCACCTACAATACCTAACCATCTTTTCCCTGAAACTTCATTGATCCAAGTTGCAATGCTTATGACGATGATAACCCACATCAGTAAACCATCTACACGCTCAATGAATCCATCAGGACTTCCTGTAATGCTTGTATTAGTAGCGCGCCAAATACTTGCAAAAAGTGGGTATTGTTCGTGACCAAATGCTTTCCCCATAAACAGTGGTGACGCTGGATCCCATGACCAGTTCACTGAATATAAAAGCGCTTTCCCTCTTCCAGACCAATGATTCAATGCATCATCAAAATAAACTGGAAGTTTTATCAATGAATAGATACTCCATACTAGTTTTTCTAAAATGAAAACAAGCAATAAGCCCTCCCATATTGATACACGCCCCTTTAATAATTTATCAGACCATGATAAATTTAGCTTTTTATAGAATACTCCAAAGAGTCCAATATTAATGATTGAGAACAGAATAAAGCTGGCTAATATGGATAACCCAAAAAATGAAAAACTACCCACAAATAGTGTGTCTACCATCATTCCAATAGCAAGTGCCTTGACAATAGTAAATAATTGCCATTCGGTATCTTTTAACAAGCGTAATACCAATAGACCGCAAAGTATATCTACACAGATATGTAAAATGACAGCTATCAAACTCATTTATCAGAATTCTGAGAGATTAAAAAATAACTGTTATGTTGATATACTATTTCTCTCTTCTTTGGCTTAGTCGTTATTATAAAATCGGCTTCATTCGGATTATCATATCTTTTGGATTTGTATTCTAAATCTGCGAGCTTATATGTACAATAAGAATTAATGACACCGGACAGAGGTTCTTTAGACCATGATTTGTCCCCAATGATTTCTCTTGCCTCTTTTAGAAAAATATCGATGTCTTTAAAAATGTATATTTCATAGTCTTGCTGAGCAAGATTATTCATTATGTCCCACCTGTTATAAATATTTCTTGAATCATAAACCAACCAGCTTATAAGAAAGCCAAAAAGTAAAGACAGATAAACTCGCTTATTGATAATAAAGAATAGAGCGAATAATATAAAAACTAAGCAGAAGCAAATGAATCTTAAAGAATAGTTCTTAAAGAAATATGGGCTTGTAAAATTTACACTTCCTGGCGTCATACCTCTCATTGAAATGAAGTTGTTCCAGTGATCACTAAAGCTTATTGATCTTATGGTAGCCTCATCTGCGATTGACATGCCAACCATAAGTAGCTTTCCTGACCATCCACTTTGTTGCGCCATAGGAATAATCAACTTATTGTCATTAGTTAAGTATTGTTGGGCGTATTGACGACCAGCTGAATCTTGCCATGCCACAACAAAAGGTAGGTTCGGTAAAGTTTCATTAAACTTGATCTCTAAAAGATCGCTTTCAGATGTGGTAAAATTTTCAGCTATGATGTTGGTTATAGAAACATTTTGACACGGAAGTTCAAAGCTTAAGCATATCAACAAGAGAAGATAAAATGAATTGATACTTAACTTCATGCAGCTATAACTTTCTGATCACCTTCGTAACTTCTTGATGCCAATCGACATCCTCCCAAAGCGTACTAAAGTGAGGATGCGTAAAGTTAGAAGAACAATTAAAAGAATAGCCTATTTCATTGCCCAAATGTGCTGCCAATAGTCCAGATTGTTTTACAAAATCCCAATTGAGATCTTTATGTTCCATCCACATTACGGAACCCCAACCTTCAGTGCAGCCTAAAGGGATAGCAAGTGAGTCCGCGAGCATTTTCCTTTCTTTCATTGAATTTTTTAACCAGTCAGTCATTTCTTTTTTGTGACTAATCCAATAGTCCATCATCGCCTTCTGAGCTACTGCAAAGTTTGTTTTCGGTTTATAAGTATGAATGGTGTCGAAGTATTTGCTTTGTTTGCTAAAGTCTTTATTGTAGATCATCCATTGATGTATATCTAGCACCTCACATGAATTGGCATCAAAATCCTGCCAAGGTGTATTAAGGGTATTGGTAAGGGATACGGTAAATTTAATTTTCGGCCACTTTGTTTTTAAGATGCGTATAACATTGTTTATAAACTGATTGTAGAAGGTTATCTGTTCAGGATTATAGCGCTTTTCTTGCCTGTCATTTAGAAAATCGAAAGGCACTTGATCCACATTTTTTATGTGTTGAAGTTCGTCACTTAGCCAAGTATAACCATGCCATAAAGGATATTCATTAAGTAAATCAACATAAACTATATCATCAAATAGCGAATTATCCTCTATTTGTTGTAGTGTCTCATCCCAAGCTCTAACTAGCCCTTGCACACCTGAGAAACTTTTGTTTCTATTGGTGCCATGGCCTTGAAACCAGCTTGAGAGAACGATAGCCAAGTTTCGTTCTTTACACAACTTCAAGAATTTCATCAATTCCGGAAGAGGTTGGATTTCGACAGTTTTTTCATTACCCCATAATACTCGGTGGTTGCCACGTTTTGGAAGTGTATATATATCTGCTCTATCTCCGGCGTCATTTTTAGCTATAAATTGAGGAAAGCAGTCTATGCGTAAAGCGTTATAGCCTCTTACAATCAAATCGTCAAGCGCTTTTTCCCATTCTTCAAAACCACCTCCGGGGTATCTCCGAAGAAGCCAAGAGAAATCCCACATTGCTATTGCCAAAGGTTGATCAGATGATAATCTGCTTGACTTAAGGGAATGTGCGTCGTGCGGCATATATGGACTTGCACATGAGGCGAGTGACAAAACACTCAGTTGTTTAGCGAAAAGTCTGCGATCCATAACAGTCACTAAGGTATGCAATATTGGTTTGTATTATTATCATGAATTCGGCTATGGGTAGGAGTTTTTGAACGATATGCTTACATTGTTCCTTTCAAAGAATTTAAATTTTGCCCAGAGAAAAATTGTCCATAGTGATTCCGGTCTTCAATGAAGAACGAACGATAGTAAAGGTCTTGGACGCTGTCTTAAATGTTAGCTTAATCTCGGATATAGAAAAAGAGATTATCATAGTAAATGATTGCAGCACTGATGATACATTGCATCTGATAGATAAATATTTAGTAGACAATATGGATTGTCCAATAAATATCTTTTCAAATGCTAAGAACCAGGGCAAGGGTGCTTCTCTTCATTTGGGCTTAGAAAAAGCAACTGGGGATTATATTATTATTCAAGATGCAG
Source organism: uncultured Saprospiraceae bacterium (assembly GCA_938039305.1). GTDB lineage: Bacteria > Bacteroidota > Bacteroidia > Chitinophagales > Saprospiraceae > JAJRXG01. Next base: position 19,023 of record CALHUZ010000331.1, on the reverse strand, counting down.
ATCTTGAATATGACCCTAAAGAGTATAACTTGCTTTTGAAACCAATGGTAGAAGGGTTTGCCGATGTTGTTTATGGTAGTAGATTCATAGGTGGCAACCCACATAGGGCACTATTCTTTTGGCATACTGCGGGCAACAAATTTTTAACTTTTGTTTCTAATGTATTCACAAATCTCAATCTTACTGACATAGAGACTTGCTATAAATTATTTAGAAAAGAAGTTATCGCGCAGCTTAAGTTAAAAGAAAAAAGATTTGGTTTCGAACCTGAAGTCACTGCAAAGATTAGTAAAATACCGAATATTAGAATTTATGAAGTAGGTATTTCTTACTATGGTAGAAGTTTTGAAGAAGGAAAGAAAATAGGATGGAAAGATGGTTTTAGGGCTTTATATGCAATTATGAGATATAATATTTTCAGATAAGAAAGAAGGATGGCAGATGATTTTTCTTTTAAAGAAGTCGATAAAGAGGGTGAAGAGACTTTACAAACTATCGCTCAGGCACATCGTTTCAATAACTGGATGTACCAATCTATAAAACCATATTGTCAAGGTCGAATTTTGGAAGTCGGAAGTGGCATCGGTAATATTTCAAAGTCTTTTATAGACGATGGATTTGACATTGTACTAAGTGATATTAGAGACCAATATTGCAATAGCCTTAAAAAGAAGTTCGATAAAAACGACGTGGTCTTATTAGACTTAGTAGATACCGAGTTTGATTCTGTCTTTGAAGCTCACTTAGAACAGTATGATACAGTTTTTGCACTTAACGTTATTGAGCATATCGACAAGCATGATATCGCAATTAAGAATATAAAAAAGTTGTTAAAACCAGGTGGCACATGTATTATTCTTGTTCCAGCCTTTTCATTTTTATACAACACCTTCGATGAAGATCTTTTTCATTTTAGAAGATACAGTCGTGGTGCATTAAAAAATGTATTGAATCAAGAATTAGATGTTGTATATAGTCGATTCTTTAATCCTGTTGGGATTATTGGTTGGTATTTAAATGGTAATATTTTAAAGAAGAGACAAATACCATCTGATCAAATGAAGCACTTTGATAGGCTTGTACCAATTTTTAAAATCATAGACTATTTCACCAGACAATTGTTTGGACTTTCTGTTATTGCAGTAGCCAATAAGAAATAAGGCAATAGAGGTTCTCTTCTATCCCATCTTGATATGATTGTTTCTGATATCGATCGTCTTTTCATAGACATCTGAAGAGCCATTCTCTAACTTCAATACTCCTCTTGGGCAGACAGCGGCACATACACCACATCCCACACAACTAGATCTGACAATGTTCTGCCCTTTTTGAGCATATGCTCTCACGTCGATTCCCATTTCACAATAAGTAGAACAGTTACCGCAAGAGATGCACTGGCTGCCATTAGTTGTAATTCTGAATCTTGAAAATAATTTCTGTTGCAAACCAAGTATCGCAGCCATAGGACAACCAAAACGGCACCACATCCTACTTCCCATAAGTGGATAAAAACCAACACCAACAACACCAGAAAAGGCAGCGCCTATTAGAAATCCATACCACTTCTTAAACGAATAGTTATCTATAAAGAATGCATTACCACTACCTATTAAGAAGTTGATGATTAGAATGAGCGCTATAACTCCAGCGAGGCCATAGATCACCTTTTGGAGATCTTTTTTTGCATCCTCTCTTTTATTCATAAAGTAGTAAAAAACACCAGCAGTGATAACAAGTAGAATTACTACTATAACAGTGAACATAGTCCGAGTAATATAGTACTGCGAACCATCTCCTAAGTATCCATATACAACAGCTACGGTCATGACAATGGAAAAGACAAGTACACTATGTATCATCCATCTTTCTATTTTCCATGCTTTTATAGACTTGTCAGATAAATGTCTAAAAGGATCGCCTGCAGTCTCTGCTAATCCACCGCAACCACAGACCCAACTACAATACCATCTCTTACCATATTTATAAGTTAGAAAAGGAGAAATCACAAATATCATAAGAAGGCTAAAAATTAGAAAACCCCAACCTACTAAGCCTGCACCACTCATATTTGCTATGTGCCATTTATCGAAAAAGTCGTAGTCCAAAGGCCACATGTTTTTCAAATCTTTTTCAAACCACTTGGTCGCATACTCTCCATTTAGACTTTCTAATATTTCAGGAATGAGATAAGCAAAGAATAATTGAAATCCCATTACGCTTAGTGTCCTGATCACTTGATAGCGATTGTGTCTATATTTCCAGATAAAGCGTACACCAAATATCAATATGGCTACAGTGTATAGTGTGCCGTAGACAAACCATTGACTGGCTGCGGTTCCCTTGATGGCCATGGCTAGTGGATCAAAGAACCCTATTAATCCCGTATTAGCGACTCCGTTACTTCCTAAACCAAGAAGCCCTTCATACCAATAGAGAATAATGTAAAAACCTGTAATAACGATACCGGCTATCCATCCGACAACTCCTCTTGACATAGTACTGCTAAACCATATTCCGTTGTTCTTTATTCCAGAAGGTTTTATTTTGAATGCTCTCCATGCAAATCCTATAGTTCCAACTACCATTAATGCTAAGGATATTACAAGATTAAGTGGAGTACTTAAGCTTTCTATACCAACAGTGACTAAAACCATTATCAATAATCCAATTGCTGCTACTGCCGTCATCGCCTTTTGAATACCATCTGCAAATGGTGGATGAGGATTTGAGATGGACATGCTTTTGTATACTTCTGACATGATCTTTCGGTTTATGCTTTTAAGAATGACAATACACGATCGAGATTTGATCGTTTTGGGTTTGAAAATGAGATACCAGATTGCTCTGTAAATGATTGGGCGATTTCAACTTCGTATGTGCGATAAAACTCTGGGTCGAAGTTGGCTAAAGAAAGATCTTTCACAACTGCTTTTATGTCAGTCTTTTCTTTTAACCATTTTTCACAGACTTCATGTCTGAATCTTATGCCCATCAGATTAAATCCTACAACGCTTTTTTCTAAATCATCATAAACGATACGTACACTTTTATCTCCATCTGCATGTTCCCAGTAGAGTGACTTATGATGTTCTTTTGGCTTGGCTAATACTTCACCATAGACTTGATATTCTATATCTATAAACTTTGCACTATTAAACCAGATACCTGCATCATAACTTATCTCTTTGCCACATATGTTATATGCACAAGTTTCACCCATCATGCGGCCAGTATACCAGATGGCTTCAACACCTCTTCTTCCAGGTTTAGGATTTGAGAGCTCTGCACAGTCACCTATAGCATATACATTTGGGATACTGGTTTGAAGGTGATCATTGACCACAATGCCGCGATTGATTTCTAAACCTGTATCTTTTAACCACCCGATATTAGGACTGACGCCAGCGGTAAGTCCGACTAATCCACAATCGATCTTTTCTCCAGATTCTTTAGCTATAACTGCACAAGCCATTCCGTTTCCATCATCTACAATTTCTTGGAGGTTGGTTTCTAATTGCAGTTTAATTCCATTTTTGAGGATATGTCGGGTGATCATTTGGGACTCTTCAAAAGGCAAGACTGCATCCCAGAAACTTTTCTCCCTTACAAGCATGGTTACTTCGATATGGCGACTATGAAGCATCTCGGCAAGTTCTATTCCGATGAGTCCACCTCCGACTATGACTGCACTTTTAAGATTCTTGCTGTAAGACTCTATCGTTTCAAGATCTTGAAGATTATATAGTCCGGTGACACCTTTTAGATCCTGGCCTGGCCATCCAAATTTATTGGATTTAGAACCAAGAGCTAAAACAAGTTTGTCATATTGGATCTGAGTTCCATTGTTAAGAGATATGGCTTGCTCCTTATAGTTAATGCTGTCGACATGACCTTTTACCAGATCGATCCTATTTTTTGCCCAAAAGTGATCCTCATAAGGCTTTGTGTCTTCATACCTCATATGACCCATGTATATATACATTAGTGCTGTACGAGAGTAGAAGTGTTCAGACTCTGAAGAAATCACTGTGATCTTGTGATCACTAAGTTTTCGGACCCATCTGGCCGTTGATATACCGCTGATTCCATTTCCGATGATAACTACGTGCATAGCTTATTTTGAGTGATTCTGTAAGATAACTAACTGTCGGACACTCAACTTGTGTGCTTTTCATTATTTCTATACTAAACGTCTTTCAGCTTACCTAGTGATTACCCTTGGATGCAAGTCATTCCCTCTTGTTATCTTTCCGTTGCGAACAAAAGTATGTGATACAGTATATTACATATTATTGATAATTGTTATATTTGATGCAGAAACTGTCGAAAGTTGCTATAAACCCTATTAGTTAGGCTTCCTTTAACAGTTCTTTACATCATTGATTTAAGTTTAGCGTGTATATTTACACTGATATGAGAGGATTCTTCGTTCACTTGATTTTTGGATTGATACTTGGCTGCTGCTCTATGAGTGGTACTGCTCAGTCTTTGTCCACATCTGGAGTGAATGTTTCGACGCCTATCAAATCAGCGCAGATTAAAATATTTCCTAATCCAGCGACTGATAGATTCAAAATCACGGTTCCTGAAGGACAAGTCAAGTACATTACTATCAACAACATAATAGGTAAGCGGGTCAAGAAAGTCATGGCGACTTCAGATAATGCTTATGATGTCGATGATCTTAGCCGCGGGGTGTACATTATTAGGATATTTGATAAAAAGGATGAGCTGATCAAAGCTCTTAGGCTCAGTAAGACGTAGCGCCTTTCTTCCTTTTCTGATAGTTACTATTTAGCTTTCGCCAAATACACAGATCGACTACTTCACCAGATATATCCCATCAGGCTCTATTCTGATTTTCTTTTCTTTATATAGTCCACCTATAACCTTCTTAAACATCTTCTTACTGATCTGAAGATGCTTTTGGATTTCCCCTGGACTACTTTTATCATGTAGTGGCAGAAAGCCACCAGCTTTCGTAAGAGCTTCTATGATAGGATCTTTCTTATCGACCACCTTACCATAACCAAATCTATGAAGTGAAACATCGATTTTGTTTCCCTCTCTTATTCGACTGATATACCCGTCTACTACATGAGCATGTCTTAGCGGCGCTTGGACTTGGTCTCTATATAACAGACCATCATATGTTTGATTGATAACAACCTTAATTCCGATATCTGTGAATTGATAAACCAGTAAACTGACTTTTGTTCCTATTTCGAGATCAAAATCTTCATTGGAGAAACATCTATCTATATGAGTTGTACCTGTGATCCTGTCTTGCTCATCTACGAATAGATATGTCAGGTACGATTGACCTGGAGTCATAGGGCGCATCTGCTCTGCATTAGGAACGAGCAAGTCTCTGTCTAAGCCCCAATCCATAAATGCCCCAAAGGGTGCATTGTCGACGCATTTTAGAAAAGCAAACCCATATGGTTGTATCAATGGCTTTTGTGTCGTGCATGTAACTTGATCTTGTCCATCATAAAAAACGAACACTTCGATTTCATCATTTTCACTCAGGTCATCTGGTACGAATTTAGAAGGAAGAAGTATCTCTTCTCCTTCCTCATCTTGAAGAAAGAAACCCTGTCGTGTTTCTCTAGTTGCCTTAAGTGTATGAAATGCGCAGATCTCCATTATACTTTTTTATTTCTCCATAGATTGATTTGACTTTGTATCGCGTCTGTTTCAATCAAGAAGGCATCATGACCAAATTGAGTTTCAACAACTGCAAAACTTCCATCAGGGATATGATTCGCTATGATCTCCTGCTCGATGATAGGTATCAACAGATCCGTGCTAAACCCAATTACTAAAGTTTTTGCTGATATCATTGCAAGTGCTTTCTCAACTGTTTCTCTTCCCCTTGCTATGTGATGAGTATCTAAGGCACTTAACTGCTTATAGTAGCAGTGTGCATCATATCTATTTATAAACTTCTCTCCTTGATATCTCACATAGCTCGAAGCTTTGAAGTTATCTACTTTATCAGTGTTGTCTTCTGACTGCCTGATTTTAAAAGAAGGGTGAGATCTATAGAAGGGTAGTGCGAAGGCCCTAGCTCCTCGCAATCCTTTCCGGCCAGCTTCAGGTGTCTTTTCGTAGAGAGAATTATCTGCCTCTATCGCCATCCGTTGTGATTCGTGTATACTGATGACCCATGGTGTTTCATAAGCACTACAACACATGATGATCATCTCATTTACTTGATCGCCCATCATGATAGCTAACTCTTGAGCTATGTTTCCACCGCAAGAACCACCTGCTAACAGATGTATTTTTTCTATACCGAGATGAGATAGAAACCGACGATGAAGCGAAGCCGTATCTCTTAATGTATATGACGGGAAGTCCATCCCATATCTTTCTCCATTAGGATCTTCTGATTTTGGAGAAGAGGTGCCATAAGGTGACCCCAGATTATTGATGCAAATGATGAAGTACTCGTCTGGATCAAATAATTTTCCTGAACCAAAAAGACCATTCCACCAATCACTAACATCACTATTGGCTGTCAATGCATGACAGACAACTATAACGTTACTTTTATCTTCATTGAGTGTGCCGAATTGTGAGTAGGCCACAGTAGGAGCTACTAATTCTCCGCCCATCTCAAGTGGTAGGGCCGTATCAAAAGTTATGGTTTCGATCATGCTAACTTATTTAGTGCTTGATCAAAGTCCTCTACCAGATCATCTATGTCCTCTAATCCAACTGAGATTCTTAGTGTAGAAGGTTTTATACCTACTTCTTCCTGTTCTGATAGCGACAACTTGCTATGTGTTGTGGTTGATGGATGAGTTATGATTGTTCTACTATCACCCAGATTTGCAGTTATAGTTGGAATGGTCAGTTGATTTATGAATTTGAAAACACCAGATTTATCTGAATCTACTTCAACAGTTACAATACCTCCACCTGCAGTCATTTGCTCTTTAGCTAATTCGTATTGTCGGTGAGAAGGTAAGTATGGGTAAATGACTTTCGTAATCATCTGATGACTTTCAAAATAAGACGCAAGCTTCAGGGCATTAGAACAATGTCGCTCCATACGCAATTCAAGCGTCTCGGCACTTTTGCTCAACAGCCATGCATTGAAAGGAGAAAGACATGCCCCAGTTCTTCTTAGAAAATCAAATATTGGTTGGACATATTCTTCTTTTCCCACTACAAGCCCTCCAAGTACTCTTCCTTGTCCATCTATCCACTTTGTAGCAGAATGAATAACAAGATCTGCACCGTGATTCATTGGCTTTTGAAGGATAGGAGTTGCAAAACAATTGTCTACACAATAGATTGCTTTGTGTTTTCGACAAAGATCCGCTAACCACGACATATTCAGTAATTCTAATCCTGGATTAGTCGGCGTTTCAATTAGAACCATTTTGGTATTTGCCTTAAAGGCAGATATCCATCCCTCTTCATCATCGACATCGATCAACGTATACTCGATACCCCACGATGGTAAGATGTTTTTTATAATATAAATCGAATTTCCAAATAGTGCGGAACAGGCGATCACATGATCTCCCGTTTTTAAATGCGCCGCAAATGTGTTAAACACAGCAGCCATACCGGAAGCAGTAGCTACGCCTTTTTCAGCTTTTTCTAAGCGACAGAATTTGTTGATTAGCTCAGTCGTGTTTGGATTGGTGAATCTAGAATAGATATCACCTTCTTTTTCTCCGGCGAACATTGCCTCAGCATGCTCTGCACTATCATACACAAAGCTCGATGTCAGGTATACTGGCACACTGTGCTCCCGATAGGAAGTACGACCAAGTTGGTCTCGTATGGCTTTAGTATTATCTTTCATCCCTGTTGGATTGGTAATTGATGTGTCGACTCGGGTTAAGTATAAACGATCTTCTTATTAAAACTCAGTTTTTAAGAAGTTATGATGTCATATGTATATGACACAACTATCTCTGGATGCAAAGAAAAATAAACTGAGCAATACTTACCTTTTGTGAGCTCTATTGCCTTTTCCATCTTCGTCTCTTTTACTTGACCAGACACCGTGAAGTGGACATTAATAGTCTCATATGGAGATGGTATACCATCACGCTTTGTACCTGATACATCAATCTTTATGTCTTTGACATCTTGGCGTTGTTTTTTCAATACCGAGATGATATCAATCACACTACAGCCCGCAAGACTAACAAGAAGAAGCTCCATGGGCCTCCATCCTCTTGCGCTTGCTCCGATGGCTTCTGATCCATCAGTGTATAGAAGATCTCCTCTCTCGTTGTGAGCTTTCATGCGAAAAGCACTGTCTACGCGATTCAATTGTATATTCATGACTGAGACATTAGGTTAAATAGACCGCCAAAATTACGCCATTTTAAGTTGCTTTAAGATTAGCTTTTTTAAGCGTCAATTGACAAGTTCAAGAAGTACTATATCAAAAGGCGTGTCAATGATCACTTTGCCATCTTTTACGATACCTGTGACCCCTCCATATGCGTCTCTAAGCTTTGTCTTTTCAGCAAATATAGTTCCGACAGATATCTCCTTTACACCAGTAGTTAAGTCAAGCCCTATTACTACTTTATTGCTGGATTTGGCTTCAGTTCTGACCCTACTGCATATGTAAGGCGATTGACTTATCATCTCATGACGTCCAGCGCCAACTGCAGGATTATCTCTTCTGAAAGTACCGAGTTTTTGCCAGTGATTTAAGACTTCTTGCCTTGATACTTCATGGATCTTAGTATCATTTGCCAGTTCTTCCCAGTTCATGAATGACCTAAGCACCGCATCTCCGTCTGCTTCGACAGAAAGAGAACGTGCGGTCTCATCGCCATAATAAATCTGAACACCTCCCGGGCATAAGAGTAATTTGGTGCCTGCTTCTTTGGAGCGTTTTCTCTCTTTGTCAAATGGTCCTCCATCATCGTGAGAGCTGATATAGTTAAGGACACTCTTTCCCTTTAGTGGTCCATGAAGTAGTGTGTCATACTTTGAGAAGATTGACTCATAATCTCCATTAGCATCTGATTTGAAATCAAAATTCACAAGGCTCTTAAACCCTACGTCGAAGAAATCTACCTTCTTGTCTCCATAGTCGTATTCTCTTCCTCCACTGATGTAGTAGTTATATACTTCACCTACCATATAGAACTCATCATCTTGATCATATACAAGGTCAGGATGATTCTTTTTGTATATCTCATAAGCTTCATTCGCTTGCTTCCAAAGATCAGCCCATATGTCGTCTTCTGTATGCTTCACTGTATCTACTCTGAAGCCATCCACTCCATATTCTTTTATAAAATCTACTAACCATTTGAGTACATAATTGACTGGAGTCCGTTTGTATCCAGTTACTTTAAACCAATCATCTAATTCTTTCACTTCCTTTTCATATCTCCCTTCTGATCGCCACTTGTCTACCAAAAATGGCGGTAGCGTTACTTCTTGACTACTCTCTGTACGTATGTCCGGTAGATTTTCAACCAGAGTACAGTTTATTGTAGTCTCTGCACTCAGATAAGTACATCTTGGACTTGTCTTAACCCATTCTTCTGGCCATTGATTATCTAATTCTGTGACTGGCCCTGTATGGTTGGCTACAACATCCATTAGGATCCTAATATCTTGACTATGTGCTGTTCGGATTAGTTCTTTAAGATCTTCGGTCGTGCCAAATTTTTCATCCAATGCAGTCCAGTCTCTTGTCCAATATCCATGGAACCCAAAGGAATTTCCTGTTCCTTCATCTACTGAACCATCTATCTGTTCAACCAATGGTGTCATCCATATTGCATTAACTCCGAGGTCGCTGAAGTATCCATCTTTCACTTTACTCGTGATCCCTTTTATGTCTCCACCCATATAGCCTCTAAATGGTGCAGGAGGATTTTCATCGATATGCTTATAATTATTGTTAGAATCCCCATCAAAGAATCTATCAGTCATCAAGAAGTAGACGGTAGCATTTTCCCATATGAAAGAGTTTTTATCGGGACCAGTCTCTAATGTTTCAACTGATTGTTGACAACTAAGGCAAATAGCCAACAATGCAGTAAAGGTGAAGTATTGTATGAATTTCATAGAGTGTAATATTTGGGGTAAGCTTCTTTTAAGGTGTCTAGTTATATAGCTAATAAGGATCTGAAAGATAAGGTTAATTAGATGTGATCTTTTACCTTTAAGAAAAGTGAAATCCAGAACATGATGATATTTGTTATTCTATTACTCTTGCTAGCTGGAGCCATTGCATTGGCTCTTTTTGTTGGAGTTGGATTTTGGGCATTGGCGATAGCCATAGGAGCTCTCTTTATTTTAGCAATAGTGGATTACACGCAGTCCAAGCAAAGTATCAGACGTAATTTTCCCATTGTTGGACATTTTCGATACGTAGCGGATTGGCTACACCCTAAGATATATCAGTACTTCGTAGAGCCCGATACCGATGGTCGTCCATTCTCTCGAATGCTACGATCGATTATTTACCAAAGAGCAAAGAATGTTTTAGATACAGCACCTTTTGGTACACAATTGAATGTTTACGAGACAGGATATGAATGGATGAATCATAGTATCGGTGCATTAAGTCATGATGATATTGAAGATGAACCTCGGGTCGTGGTAGGAGGAGCTGAATGCAAAAAGCCTTATAGCTGCAGTTTGCTTAATGTCTCAGCTATGAGCTATGGATCTTTGAGTAAGAATGCGATAATGGCACTCAATGGAGGGGCTGCTATCGGTGGGTTCGCTCACAATACAGGTGAGGGCGGTATCTCCGCTTACCATAATGAGTACAATGGAGACCTCATATATCAAATAGGTACGGGATATTTTGGTTCAAGAGCGGATGATGGTGGATTCTCTGAGGAGCTTTTCAAAATGAGGGCTGTTGCTGATAATGTAAAGATGATAGAGCTCAAGCTGTCGCAAGGAGCAAAGCCCGGACATGGAGGTATTTTACCCGCAAAGAAAGTTACTGAAGAGATTTCTCAAATACGTAATGTACCTATGGGACAAGATGTCCTTTCACCTCCTTACCACAAGGCTTTTAATACGCCTATTGGATTATTGGAGATGATTCAAAAACTAAGGGATCTGTCTGGGGGTAAGCCAATAGGATTTAAACTATGTATCGGTAATAAGTCCGAATTTTTGGCGATTTGCAAGGCGATGATTAAAACAGGGATAAAGCCAGATTTTATAGCAATTGACGGGGGTGAAGGCGGTACTGGTGCAGCGCCTTTAGAATTTAGTAATTCTGTAGGTATGCCACTAAGAGAGGGTTTGGCTTTTGCTTATGATGCCTTGATAGGGTTTGGAATAAAGAAGGATATTATGTTAATCGCTGCCGGCAAGATTGTAACGGGATTCCATATGTTTCGAGCAATGGCTCTTGGTGCGGATGCATGTTATAGTGCAAGGGCTATGATGATGGCATTAGGCTGCATACAAGCGCTTGAATGTAATAAGAATACGTGCCCAGTAGGTGTCACTTCTAATGAGCCCCATTTGATGCGTGGATTAGTGGTTAAAGACAAAAAAGAAAGGGTTGCAGAATTCCACAAGGAGACTATTTTTAGTTTCATGGAATTGTTAGCAGCTTCGGGTATTAAAAAGATTAGTCAGATCAATAGATCACACATATATCGAAGAGTAGAGATGAACGTTAGCCAACGTTACGATCAGATTTACCCTTATATAACTAATGGTTGTTTACTATCTATAAGCGACTGCCCTTCTGATTGGAAGTCTGATTTGGTAAGAGCAGATGCTCATTCTTTCGCTCCAAGATTTGAGGAAGCTTTAGAGGATTAATGTCAAGTTGTTTTAGTCATTTTAACGACTGATGTTCTCTTGGTTAAAAGAATAATAGATTGTATTTTCGTTGACCCTTAGGGAGCTTAGAGCACCCTAATAGTAATTCTAACTATTTATAATTATTAATACTACATTTTCTTCTTAGAATCGAGTATCTTAGAAGCAATACGACATTCTATAAGTACTGCCGATATTCGTTAATCCACTATTGCTCCGTGCGACACTAGTGATTATAAAAAGTATGTACAACAAGATATGCAAATGAGTTACTCCTCGAGCGACCTACATGACGCTCTAAAAAAATATTTCGGATTTGATTCTTTTAAAGATAGACAGGAAGAAATAGTACAAAGCATACTCAATGAGCGTGACACTTTAGTGATCATGCCTACGGGTGGTGGAAAATCTTTATGTTATCAGCTTCCAGCGATCTTATCCGAAGGAACGGCTATTATTATTTCCCCATTGATTGCTTTGATGAAGAATCAAGTTGATTCTATTCGGGCATATAGTGGGCAAGATAAAATAGCGCATTTCCTGAATAGCTCACTAAGTAAAACCCAAGTAAGGGAAGTTAAGCAAGATATAGTTGACGATAAAACAAAGCTGCTTTTTGTAGCACCTGAGACCTTGACGAAAGAAGAGAACATTTTGTTTTTCAAGAGTGTCAAGGTATCTTTTGTTGCAGTAGATGAAGCTCATTGTATCTCTGAGTGGGGGCATGATTTTAGACCGGAGTATCGAAGAATCCGAGAAATGATTCATGGGATAAATGACAAAATAGCGGTCATAGCTCTTACTGCAACTGCCACTCCTAAGGTTAAATCTGACATTGCTAAGAATCTAGCGATGGAAAATGAAAACGTTTTCATTTCATCATTTAATCGTAGTAATCTTTATTATGAAGTCAGACCTAAGATTTCAAAAGATCAAACGATTAAAGAGATTGTTCAAATTATAAAAAAGCAACCTGACGAATCTGGAATCATATACGTTCAGTCAAGAAAGTCAACTGAGGAAATAGCGACTGTTCTTAAAGTAAATGGAATTAAAGCAGCTCCATATCATGCAGGGCTAGATGCAAAGACTCGTTCGAGAATACAAGATGAGTTTCTGATGGAAGATATCGATGTGATTGTAGCCACAATTGCATTTGGTATGGGTATCGATAAGCCAGATGTTAGATTCGTGATACACTATAATATACCCAAGAGTATTGAGAATTACTACCAAGAGACCGGAAGAGGAGGAAGAGATGGGCTTGTTGGTAATTGTTTTGCATTCTATGCTTATAAGGATATTTTAAGATTAGAGAAGTTTTTAAAAGACAAACCACTATCTGAAAGAGAGTTGAGCGCACAGCTCATGGAAGAAGTAGTGGCATACTCTGAGACTAGTCAATGTAGAAGAAAGTTTTTACTGCACTACTTCGGTGAAGAATTTGCGAGAGAAGAGTGTAATAAAAATTGTGATAATTGTAAAAGACCTAAAGATCAGCAAGAAGTTGGAGAAAAGCTACATCATGCTATAAGCATAGTCAAAGAGCTTAATGAAAACTATGGTATTAAGTTTCTTGTTGAGTATATCACTGGGCGCAATACCCAGGAGATGAAGAATTATAAATTTGATACTAAAAAGAGCTTTGGGGTTGGAAAAGATGAGGGAGATTTATTTTGGCACTCATTGTTACGACAAGCGCTTTTAGGTAATTTTCTTAGAAAGGATATAGAACAATATGGCTTAATAAAGGTGTCTCCTAATGGAGAGAAATTCTTAAAAGAAGGTGGGAAGTTTCAAATCAGTATCAATCATGATTACTCTAAAGAAGGAGCGGCTGACGCTGTAATCACTACTTCTTCTAAAGTAGGAGTATTAGATGATACTTTATTTAAAATACTCAAGGATGTAAGGCTATCTGAAGCAAAGAAGCATGGAGTGAAGCCATGGATTATATTTATGGATCCGTCTCTTCAGGATATGGCTACGTATTATCCTATTTCAATGGATGATATGCTCAAGATATCTGGTGTAAGTCAAGGAAAGGCATCTCGTTATGCGACTCCTTTTATGCAAGAAATAAAAGAGTACGTTGAGGTAAATAATATCGAAAGACCTGACGACTTTACTATAAAGCAGATTGCTAATAAGTCAAAAGCTAAAGTTGCCATTATTCAAGGTATAGATCGAAAAATTCCACTTGAAGACATTGCTACATCAAGCCAGATGACTTTCGAAGAACTTATAGAAGAACTTAATATCATTGTTGGTTCAGGGACAAAGCTTGATATCAATTACTATCTCGAAGACCAGATAGATGAAGATGTTATAGATGATATTTTTGAGTATTTCGGTGATGCAGATTCAGAGTCTATTGAAGATGCTTATGCAGAGTTGAAAGAAGATGATATAACAAGGGATGAGATACAGTTGGTCCGTCTTAAGTTTTTATCAGATGAAGTTAATTAGAATTTATTATGGCTTCTGAAATATTGGTGCTTAACGGTCCTAACCTTAATCTTCTTGGAGTAAGAGAACCTGAGATATATGGAAGTGAAACTTTTGAGCAGTTTTTTATAAAGCTGAAAGCAGAGTACCCTCAAATTGATTTAACTTATTTTCAGTCTAACCATGAAGGAGCCCTCATAGATAAGCTGCAAGAAGTTGGATTTGAAATTGATGGCATTATCTTTAATCCAGGTGGATACACTCATACATCTATAGCTCTTGCAGATACAGTTTCAGCCATAAGTACACCTGTAGTAGAAGTGCATATCTCTAATATTTACGAAAGGGAATTGTTTAGACATCACTCTTATGTCAAAGCGGTAGCCGTCTCTTCTATTATAGGAAAAGGGCTGGATGGTTATAGAGAAGCCGTTGAAGTCTTGCTTGCGGGATAAAACATGAAGGCATTAAAATCTAATATCTACTATTCTAACGCGTTTTCTCTCATTTAGCTTTTTAATCGCTTTCCCCCAGATTTTTCTTATTAGATAACCAGTTGCTATTGACGATAGTCCTATGACTGCAGTATCTACGCCAAACTTATAGTCAGTCTCTATGGCATCCAGGCTTCGGAGCCCTTCTATTGTTCCTCCCATGATCAACCAAGAAGATCCAAAACTCATAAGTGTAATCCCTGTTGTATGAGCCCATGGTCTTGGATATTGGATATGTGTAAATTGATCTAATTGCACTATCTGATCATAGAAAACTACAGATTTGTCTTCTGGTAGGAGATTCAGAATATCATCTTTTATCCATTCTTCCCCAAAATCCTTAAGCCGAAAATTGATAACCTCACCTATGCTGTATCTTCTTGTGAGTAGGTTGTTGGTTTCTTCATATTGGAAATATACCTGGGCATCAGTATCATAAGAGCTAAGGGAAAGTATGAATACAGTTAGGATAGAAAAGACCTTTATCATTTGGATGCGTTAACAATGTTTAAGATACTAAAGTGATAATGCTTGTTCTAACTTTTTGTTAATCCGCACTATGGTTTTTTCAATAGCCTTTGATTCTGAAACCTGCTTGTCAACATGTACATACATGAAAACACACTGTTGATTTTCGGAAAGGCTAGAAACAGTAAGTTCTGGTTTGTTTTTGCGATAAGCCTCGCGAACTCTTCTTTTTAGGAGATTTCGGGTGACTGCTTTTCTGTGAAGCCTTTTGGGAATCGTCACACCAAATACATAAGATTCATCAGAAGTTTTCCTTTTCTCTTGTATGATGTAGATGAACTTCAGGGGATATACGAATATAGACTTACCCTCTTTGAAGAGTTTGTCTATAGTAGCCTTAGACTTGACCCTTTCTTCTTTTCCAAGTGATTGAGTAAACTCCGTCATATGAACAAAGAACGATAAATCAAACTATAGCACCAGAGATTGATGACTATATCCTAGAATAATTAACTGAAGATGATATCCTAACGCAGATAAGCGCTGGAGTTACTTAGTATACTTCTCGTCAGAAACTGTAAGCTTTTTACGGCCTTTAGCTCGTCTGCTCGCAAGTACATTTCTGCCTGCTTTGCTGCTCATTCTACTTCTGAAGCCATGCTTGTTAGCTCTCTTCCTTTTCGATGGCTGATATGTACGTTTCATAACGAGTAGTTCCTTAATTTACAAATAGGGCGCAAAGATAATCCTATAATACCAAGACTCCAAGTATCATAGCGCTAAAAAATCAATTATTCATCTCAACTAAGAATTCTTCGTTGGTCTTGGTACCAAGCATATGCTTGCGTAAGAACTCCATAGCCTCATCCGCTTTCATGTCAGCAAGGTGCTTACGAAGGATAAACATTCTCTTTAACATAGCATCATCCATTAAGAGTTCTTCTCTTCTCGTACTTGATCTCGTCAAGTCAATAGAAGGATATAAACGCTTATTGGCTAGGTTCCTATCGAGTTGTAATTCCATGTTACCCGTGCCCTTGAATTCTTCAAAGATGACCTCGTCCATACGTGAACCAGTATCTGTAAGGGCTGTTGCAAGGATCGTAAGCGACCCGCCATTCTCGATATTACGAGCAGCTCCGAAGAACTTCTTAGGCTTCTGTAGAGCATTAGCTTCTACACCTCCAGACAGTACTTTACCACTTGAAGGCGATACAGTATTGTAAGCTCTGGCTAATCTTGTTATTGAATCCAGGAGAATAACCACATCATGATTACACTCTACGAGTCTCTTTGCTTTTTCGATAGCTATGTTAGCGACACGTACATGGTTGTCAGCTGGCTCATCAAATGTTGATGAGATTACTTCTGCACGTACACTTCTCTTCATATCTGTAACTTCCTCCGGGCGCTCATCTATCAATAGAACGATGAGGTAGCATTCTGGGTGATTTGCAGCTATTGCATTTGCAACGTCTTTCAACAAGAATGTCTTACCAGTCTTTGGCTGAGCCACGATAAGCCCTCTCTGTCCTTTTCCAATAGGAGAAAACAAATCGATCATTCTGTTACCATAATCTTTTCCGTCTTCTCTTGAAGTCAATGTAAACTTCTCAGTAGGGAATAGCGGCGTCAAATAATCAAACGGTACTCTATCTCTGATCTCACTTGGTTGTAGACCATTAATAAAGCTTACTTTTAAAAGGGCAAAATACTTTTCACCTTCTTTCGGAGGTCTGATAGCACCCTGAACTGTGTCTCCAGTTTTAAGACCAAATAATCTGATCTGTGAAGGTGATACATAAATGTCATCAGGAGATGTCAAGTAGTTATAGTCACTTGATCTTAAGAAACCATATCCGTCAGGCATCATTTCGAGGATACCTTGACCTTCGATCATGCCTTCTAACTCAACATCAAACTTCTTTTTCTTTTCAGGTCGAGGTGTTCTTTTATCATCTCTTCCCCTGTCGTTATCGCGACGATCATTGTCACGACGTTTATCGTTATCTCTTTTATTGTCACGACGATCATTATCACGTCTGTCATTATCTTTTCCTCTATCGTTATCGCGACGATCGTTGTCACGGCGATCATTATCACGACGCCTATCGTTATCCCTTTTCTTGTCTTTGTCTCCACTATCTTCAGAAGCAGACTCTTCATTAACCTCAGCTTTGCCTTCTTCTGGCTTAGGATCAGCTTTTGGTTCTTTCTTTTCTCTTCTATTATCAGTTTTTTTCGCTGCGGGAGCCTTTCTCTTCGGTTTTTCTTTCTTTTCTTCTTTGGCGGGTGCGGGATCCAATGATTTGCCAGAAATGGCCTGTTCATCAAGGATCTTATAGATTAAATCTTGCTTGCTAAGTTTTTTAAATGACTTCATGCCGAGTGTGTCAGCAAGATCTCTAAGCTCAGGGACGAGCATTTCATTTAACTGTAGTATGTCGTACATAGTATATGTGACTGGATAAGTGTAGTTACAAATGTTGGATTAATTAGGCGAATTTAGTTTTGAGAACGCCTTTCTGTTGGAGAGTACTTATTTCGGAGAAATAAAGAAATCTTTACCTGAACAGATAAATTCAGCACGAAAATACACTTAAATTCCGAATTCTGAAATATCATATTCAAATAATATATAGACCTTTGGTCTTCACTTAGACATTATGCTAACACTTAATTATATACGAGACAATAGAGACACAGTCCTTGAAGGCCTGAGAATCCGAAATTTTAAAGAAGAGTCCTTGACTATTGTAGACCAGGTTATTGACTTGGATATGAAAAGGAAAGCGATTCAGACTAAGCACGATGGTTTCTTATCTCAGATCAAAATCCTTTCAAAAGAAATTGGTGATTTGTATAAATCAGGACAAAGGGAAGCAGCAGATGAGGCTAAAAACAAAGTGGCTCAGATAAAGGAGGAATCTAAAGAAGTTGAAACTCAACAAGAAGTAATTCTTAAATCACTTGATGAACTACTCCTTTCTATCCCTAACATCCCTAATCCACTCGTGCCAGCTGGAAAGGCTGATTCTGACAACGTGGTGATACAGGATTGGGCAAAAGAGCTTAAGCCATTAAAAGATGGCTTACCTCATTGGGAACTTGCCAAAAAGTACAAGCTCATTGATTTTGAGGCTGGTGTCAAGATTACTGGCTCAGGATTTCCTCTTTTTAGAGGTAAAGGAGCAAGGTTAGAGCGAGCACTGATCAATTTCTTTTTGGATGAGGCTTCAGCGGCTGGATATGAAGAAATTATACCTCCACTCTTGGTAAATGCAGATTCTGCACGTGCCACTGGTCAGTTACCTGACAAAGAAGGACAGATGTATCATTGTACTAATGATGATTTATATCTGATACCGACAGCAGAAGTGCCTGTGACTAATATCTATCGTGACGTCATATTAAAGGAGTCAGATATGCCGATAAAGCTAACTGGCTATACTCCTTGCTTCAGAAGAGAAGCAGGGTCTTATGGTGCGGAAGTGAAAGGCCTTAATAGAGTGCATCAGTTTGACAAAGTAGAGATTGTGCAGATCTCACATCCTGACAAGTCTTACGAAGTCTTAGACGAAATGGTGGCTTATGTTGAAGGACTTTTGGTAAAACTGGAACTGCCTTACCGCATATTGCGTTTATGTGGTGGAGACTTGGGATTCACATCTGCTTTGACATATGATTTTGAAGTCTATAGCGCGGCTCAGGATAGATGGTTAGAAGTAAGTTCCGTTTCTAACTTTGAGACGTTTCAGTCTAATAGATTGAAACTTAGATACAGAGATAGTGAAGGCGCAAAGCACTTAGC
>CALHUZ010000330.1 GCA_938039305.1 uncultured Saprospiraceae bacterium | reverse complement strand
CACTTTGTCTAATTCTTTAAAACCTGTAGGGACACCTGTGATCCCACCTTCTTTTTGACTGATCGCTTCTATCTCTCTTCTGGTCTTAATGGCAAGTGCACTAAGTTTTTCATATCCAGTGTTAAGGTTAGTATCTGTGATATCATACAGATTCTGTTCTGCTTCATCAAGGAGTTAGAAGACATCCTTTTCATCAGTGTATGAATCCTTGATCGTGAGCGTAGAGACACGGATCAGTTCTCTCTGAATGTATTTTTGAGCGATGATTCTAGCATGGTACTCGATGTTAGCCGCTGAAGCTACTTTGTTAGTTAGCTCAAGTAGAAAGTTGACACCTCCTACAAGTTCAAGTTTTTTAAGTTTTTTGAGCGACTCATGTACAGTGAGTAAGTCTATCGGCTGTGACTTCTCGAAGAGGTCAAGCATGACACTATAAATCTCACTGTGTATCTCTTTATAAAAACTCTCTGTACGGAGGATCTCAATGACTGATGGTAGGCCATCTCGATCAACAAGGATTGAGCCGAGCACCGCCTCTTCAAGTTCTATAGCTTGTGGCATGACACGCCCATAAACCAGAGTGTTTAGGTCAACATCCTTGCCCACACTTTTCATCTTTGCTCCCCCGACGGGTTGTAATGCTTTGCCCTCTGCCATTCAGCTAAAAATTCCTACTTGATAATAATGAAGATACAGTCAGAATATGCCCGTATCAAAGTGGTGCGAATCTAAGAATATATTCAAGTTAAGAGAAATATGTTCTCTCCGCAAGACTTGCATAAGACTTAGGTCTTTGAACAAATTTATGTGGATAACGACGTTGTGATGTTAACAACATTTTTTCAAGCCTAGATCTCAGCAATAACTGATGATTCCTTCATTAGTTAGATCGCTCTTAAGGCAAATTAATTGTTTAAAAAATATGTAGTGATTGATCAAAAAATTAATGCTGAAAAACTGAAGAATGAAACTGAGAATTACAGCATTGCCTTTGAAGACTTCTTCTGTTTTTTCTTGGCGACTAAAAGATCTGTGTGATGAAGGCTCTTTAGATAATTGTAGAAGTGCGCTCCCCCGAGTAAACCCAAAGCCAGCAGGCATGGAGCCATGATAACAAAAAAGGCTTGGGTCAAGTTGCCTTCCTGTACATTGTTATTGATAAACCATATGATGGCACTAACGATTGCCGAGCAAAAGATTAATACCAATGCCGTTAATCTGATACCCGAAGAGGTGAAGTTGTAATAAGAGCGATAAGCTCTTTCTATGAATTTTCTATAAAGTAGGTTTTCAGGATGCATACCCACGAGTTGCTCTCCTATGTTGATCGCTTCTTCATATCTGTACATCTCAAAAGATGCCGAAGCCTTCATGTAGAGAAGTCCTTCGTACGTTCTATTGGGGATGTAGTTGATATTGTTGAGAAAGACATACTCTATGACATCATCGATCTCTGTTAAGACGCTTGCGTATTTCTCAGTAGCAAAGAGGGATTTCAGGTAGTGATAATTAAAGTAGTAGAGCTTATCATCATCTAAGGCAAAGATGACTTCTGTATTCTCTTCGTAAAAGATAATGCGTTCGCCATGATCATCACGATCTATTTCGTCAAATAAAATAAGAATTGGCTCTTTCGTCGAGAACATCAGTTATCAATTACGCTTATCCGCACCCCAAGATAGTTTTTCATGAATTGTATTAAAAAAGGATTGGCCATTTAATATGACTAATCTGGTATTAAAGTCACAACGTCTTACGGCTAGCTGATGTTTCGGCGTAATCGTTTCATATCTGGAGTCTAAGGTAGAAAGGAAGTTTTTTGCTCTTCCTTCGATAGAAAAAGAAATCACCGAACTATCTGATATAACAAGTGGACGGACATTAAGATTGTGTGGTGCTACTGGCGTGATCACCATATTCCCAGAATTAGGAAATACAATAGGACCACCACAGCTAAGAGAATAACCTGTTGAACCTGTCGGTGTCGCTACGATTAGTCCATCTGCCCAGTATGAATTCAGATAATCACCATTGATATAAGTGTGTATACTGACCATCGAAGAGGTATCTCTTTTATGG
Source organism: uncultured Saprospiraceae bacterium (assembly GCA_938039305.1). Taxonomy (GTDB): domain Bacteria; phylum Bacteroidota; class Bacteroidia; order Chitinophagales; family Saprospiraceae; genus JAJRXG01. The sequence goes on along the minus strand of CALHUZ010000330.1, from coordinate 662 downwards.
ATAGTAAAGTCATTGAGCGCAAAGTTTAGATCTCCGAATATACTCGGTTCCGACTCTAAACAGAGCATGGTTCTTTCTTCGATGATATACTGCCCTTCTGCGATTTTTTTCATCGCAGCTTTTATGTTTTTACGTTCTACACCTGCTAGAAAGCCCAGTCTTCCATGGTTTATACCCATGATAGGGATACCGAGATCTTTGATGATACAAGTAGCACCAAGTATCGTCCCATCACCACCCAAGGTAAATGCAAAGTTTGCTTTGGACTTCTTGAGCATGTCATGGTCTTTGATCAGTTCCAGACCTTTAGCTAAGTCGTGCTTTTCGGCGAACTCATATAAGTTCTCACTCGCACATGCTTTCCATCCATATTCACTGACAGATGACAATACGGTTTTGAGAGAGGCTAAGTAGTCCTTCTGAACGTATCGTGCGTATAAGAATATCTTCATAGTTGAGTACTGTTCGAACATGAATCTACTGCAAAAAACGGTCCGAAGAACAGCTAATAAGACATTGCCTAGTCGAAATACAGCTCTTTTTACCAGATTATTTAATGATCTTGTAACTCTTCACCTATTGACTTGCGCCTAAACTTATCATAGCTTTAGGGCTTATAGTTTCTAAACCAAACCCTTGAGATAACTTTTTAGCTTTCAAGA
>CALHUZ010000329.1 GCA_938039305.1 uncultured Saprospiraceae bacterium | reverse complement strand
GTATTATTAGAATCAAGGATTAAGAATCATACTATAGTTGCCGACATACCAATTGGCTATGGCTTGGGAAGTTCTGGAGCTTTGACGGCTGCGATATATGATGTTGCTAAAAAAAGTGAGTCAGAAGAAGAGCTGTCTGATCTTCAAGAAAAATTGGGTCTGATGGAGTCGTTTTTTCACGGAAAGAGTAGTGGCTTTGATCCGTTGATTTCATTTTTGCAAGCACCTATATTGAAGAGAGAAGGTAAGTTGCAAGTTCTTGATTCAAGTGCTGTTTCATTGCCAGTAAATTGCTATTTATTAGATAGTGGATCGGCGCGATCAGGAAAGGATATGATCTCAATGTTCATAGAGCGGTATGATCAATTCCAAAACCGAATAGGTGAGTTATCTTCAATCAACAATGAAGTAATAGAAGATACACTTCACAGTTCTTCCGCATCTATCTTTTATCAGAACATAAAGACGATCAGTAGTATACAGCATGACGTGATGTCTTATATGATCATTGAAGAGCTAAAGCCGCTATGGAAACATGGACTACTGACTGATGATTATTATATCAAGATATGTGGAGCAGGTGGTGGTGGATACTTCCTTGTGTTTTCATTGAATGAACTACAAACAATAGGGTCATTTAAACTCCAAAAAGTTGAGTTGTAAACTTCCCCTTGTACTTTTTTGCTATTCTTACTATAGACAACTACCCAATGATAGACTGTCGATCTTTGGCAGCAAATGCTCATCTGAATAGACTATTTGACATGATCGATTTGAGCTTTGAAGACAATATGACATATATCAGGTATCCTATTTATCTTGGTCACTGATTTGATGCATATCAAGTAGAAATTAGAAGATAGAGATTATGACATACGATAACTTCACTATAAAATCACAAGAACTAATCCTCCGAGCTCAGCAGATCGCCGGGAAATTAGATCAACAGTCTGTTGATACGGTTCACTTGATAAAGGCGCTATTCGAGATAGAAGAAGAGTTAGCGGATTTTCTATTCAATAAGATGGGAGTCAACGTAATCTTACTGAAAAAGGAGATCAATAAGGCTATCGAAAGCTTTCCAAAGGTAGAGGGATCTGATAAGCAGTATCTCACTACTGATTCTAACAAGGCATTGGCGAAAGCCAAAAAATTGCTTAAAGAATATGGTGATGACTTTATATCAATAGAACTTATCTTACTTGGCATTCTTGCTGGTAAGGACAAAGCCTCAAAAATATTGAAGGAAGTCGGAGCCACTGAAGATGGGCTCAAAGCGGCGATTGCTCAGATAAGAAAAGGAAGTAAGGTAACTGACCAGAGCAGTGATGCAACTTATAATTCACTAAAGAAGTTCGCCATCAACCTTAATGAGCGAGCTGAGTCTGGCAAATTAGATCCTATAGTAGGAAGAGACGAGGAGATACGCAGGATGATGCACATCTTATCACGTCGCAAGAAGAATAATCCAATTTTAATAGGAGATGCAGGCGTCGGTAAGACAGCTATTGTAGAAGGTATAGCATGGAGAATTGTAAAACAAGATGTACCCGAAAACTTGTTGACGAAGCAGATTTTTGCATTAGACATTGCAGCCTTGATCGCAGGTGCAAAGTTCAAAGGAGAATTTGAAGAGCGTCTTAAAGCTGTCATCAATGAAGTTAATAAGTCTGATGGAGAAGTCATTCTGTTTATTGATGAGATCCACACTTTGATTGGTGCAGGCGGAGGAAATGGTGCCATGGATGCCGCGAATATTCTTAAGCCAGCATTAGCGAGAGGTGAGCTACGTACGATAGGCGCCACGACCTATGATGAATATCAAAAGTATTTTGAAAAGGATAAAGCACTAGTTAGAAGATTCCAGACAGTATTAGTTGATGAGCCAAGTGTTGAGGATACGATATCGATCTTAAGGGGTATCCAAGACAAGTACGAAGTCTATCACAAGATTGACATACTTGATGAAGCACTTATCGCTGCTGCGGAATTGTCGCATAGATATATCGCAGAACGAAAGCTGCCAGATAAAGCTATTGATTTGATCGATGAGGCTGCCGCCAAATTGAGATTAGAGCTAGATTCTGTACCAGAAGAAATAGACGAATTGAACAGAAGAGTTCGTCAGCTTGAGATAGAACGCGAAGCTATAAAGCGCGAAAAAGATGAAAAGAAACTCAAGCGTATCTCCGGCCAGATTGCAAATGCTAAAGAAGTCTTAGAGTCACGAACTGCTGCATGGCAAAGTGAAAAAGACATCGTCGATCACATGCAAGGGATAAAGAAGCAGATCGAAGAACTAGAGCAGCAGGCAGAAAAGGCTGAGCGTGATAGTGACTTTGAATTGGTTGCAAAAATCAGATATGGAGATCTAAAGGAAAAAGAAGCTATGCTCAAGGTGGCAGAAGAAAAGCTCCATGAGTTACCTGATGATAGTAGATTCACAAATGAAGAAGTAACAGCAAATGACATAGCGGACATAGTCGCAAAATGGACTGGTATTCCAGTGGCTAAAATGCTACAAAGTGAAAAAGAAAAGCTTCTTAAACTTGAAGACGAAATTGGAAAGATGCTCATCGGGCAGAAAGAAGCTGTTGTAGCCGTATCTGATGCTGTCAGAAGAAGCCGAGCCGGGTTACAAGACGAAGGAAAGCCAATAGGATCATTCATATTTCTTGGCCCGACTGGCGTGGGTAAAACTGAATTGGCTAAATCATTAGCTAAAGTTTTGTTCGACGATAAGAATGCCATCACTCGCATAGACATGAGTGAATTTCAAGAAAAACACTCAGTCTCAAGATTGGTAGGAGCACCTCCTGGATATGTAGGATATGATGAAGGTGGACAATTGACTGAAGCAGTAAGACGCAAGCCTTACTCTATCGTATTGTTAGATGAGATTGAAAAAGCGCATCCAGATGTCTTCAATATATTATTGCAAGTATTAGACGATGGTCGCTTAACAGATAACAAAGGTCGGGTCGCTAACTTTAAAAATAGTATCATCATTATGACATCCAATATGGGTGCAGAAACGATACTAGAAAACTTTGAAGATCTACAGAATGTTGATGAAAAGCATAGAGCTGATATTATTGAAACGACTAAGGTGGAAGTCTTTGAGGTGCTGAAAGATTCACTAAGACCTGAGTTTCTCAATCGTATAGATGAGAAAATAATGTTCTTACCACTGACTAAGCCGGAGATAAAGAAGATCGCTGTATTGATGTTAAGAGGGGTGACAAATAGTCTTAAAGAAAGAAATATTGGAATTGAACTGAATGAGAAAGCAATGAGTATGCTTGCTGATTTAGGCTATGATCCTCAGTTTGGAGCTCGGCCTTTAAAAAGAGTCATTCAAAAAGAGATCATTAATGAGTTATCAAAATATATCCTTTCTGGAAAAGTATCTGATGGAGATCTAATTGAAGTAGGAACAGATGCGAAGGGATTCAAGTTTGATATTAAAGAAGGAGTGATAGAAGAGGAAGAATAACCCAACTCATATCATTAGAATAAAAGAAGCCTCTTGAATAAGGGGCTTTTCTTTTGGTAACTTACAATCTAAGTTATACGCGGACTTTCGAAAGTTTTGAGAATCTTACTCTTTTAGAAGCAAAGCCAAGTAGGATACCCATCCCCAATATGCATAGTAATATAAGGAGTGTACTAGATATCTCATTTGAGCCCTCGGATGCTATGCCCATTCGCCGAGGGATGCTGATGCTATTTGAAGTAATCAACCCAATAGATGTTGAAAGTGTAGTATGGTTCGTGATAGGAGTTGAAGTCTCTGCTGGATCTAAGATAACCTTTGCTGAAAAGGTAATTGTTGCATAACCCCAAGGGGCTTCTAACTTTATATTCTCAATCTGAAAAGCTCTATCAACAGTGACAACTTTACCTTTTGTGCTATTGACTGATTCAGGTATCAGTTGAAGACCTTCGTGATCAATTAAGTTATCAATAGAAATGGTCTCTGTGACTTTGCCATTATGAGTGATGTCTACTTGGAAGGAAATAATATCTCCTTGATTTACCCAACCATCATTATTGACGTCATTGGATAGCTCCCATATTTGCTCAGCAAAAATCTCTTGTGAAGAAATTTTTGAAGAATAAGCAGCCAAAAAGATGATTAAAAAAAATAGGTACAATCTCATAAATACAATGGGCAGAGTGAATAATATCTCTCATCCTCAAGTACAGCTGAAACAAATATAAGTAAATTCTTAATGTATAAAATTATTGTTAGCAAACCCGTGAATATTGCATAGGGGTAAACCCGCATATTTCATATGAACTAACTCATCAATGCCATATGAAAAGAGTTAAGCGGATATCTCATATCTTCATCTTATGGCCAAAACAGAATTGTCAAAAAGGGGTAAGAAAGCAGTCAAGACTGAATTAAGAGCGGATTTAGATTTATTCTTTGAAGCAACTAAGAATATATTTCACCCTGTTGATAATCCAAAAGGAACTTTCCCAGTGAACATGGCTGAGAACAATCTCTCCTGGGATGATCTAAAACTAAAGATTGAGCAGATTCTGAAAAGTGAAGATATCCCCAAGTGGGTGTCTAACTATACGGGAATGGGAGGACAGGATGAATATCTCCAAGCTGTAGCAAGTTTCATGACTACACATCTTACTGGCTGTACTATTGATAGCAGTACTATACAGACTTCTGCTGGTGCCACAGCTGTCTTAGAATTAGCCTCATGGGTACTATGTGATAGTAAAGATGTTGTAGTTATTCCCGCCCCCTCTTATCCTGTTTATACGCAGGATTTTGGAAATAAATCTTCTTTAGAAAGATATGATCTCATCACACATCATGATTTAAAAAACTTCGATGGTAAATCTATCTTAAAAATTAAGGACTTAGAGAAAGCAAAATATCGGATTGAAAAAGCAGGAAAGCGATTTCAGCTTCTGATCATAACTACTCCTGATAATCCAACTGGATGCATTTACACAAAGAAAAAGCTCAACAAGATTAGTGATTGGTGTATCAAGCATAGCATTCATCTTTTGGTAAATGAGCTTTATGGATTATCAATAATAAATACTCAAAACCCACTTATAAAAAGTGATTATAGTAAGCACGAGCCTTTTTATTCTTTTGCTAATGTTATGAAGAAAAAGAAGAGTGACTTCTTGCACATGAGTTATGG
>CALHUZ010000328.1 GCA_938039305.1 uncultured Saprospiraceae bacterium | reverse complement strand
CATCACGTTATAACGAGTGGGGGAGAAGCGCCTAATGTAGTTCCAGAGTTTGCAGAAGTATTCTACTATTGTAGACATCCAGAAATGCAAATGGTAAAGCAGAACTTTGACTGGATGGTAGAGATAGCCGAAGCAGCAGCTAAAGGCTCGCAAACTAAGATGGAATACGAAGTCATCCATGGTTTGTTTAATGTACTTCCTAATGAAACATTGGCACGAGTGGTCCATGATAATCTATCAGCTTTAGGAGGAATAGAATACACAACTGAAGAAGCTGAGTATGCGAATAAGATCATAGAAAGCTTTGAATACGCTTCTAATGTCTCCATCAATCATGTGAAGAACGTAGCTCCATTCAAATTAATCAAGAAAGGTCAAGGCGGTTCTACAGATGTAGGTGATGTAAGTTGGGCAGTTCCAACTGCTGGACTGCGCACCGCGACCTGGGTTCCTGGCACATCGGCACATACGTGGCAAGCAGTTGCTGCAGGAGGTACGACGATTGGAAAGAAAGGGATGATCCTTGCTGCTAAGACATTAGCTTTATCTGCAATCGACTTCTTTAGAGATGGTGATTTGTTAGCCAAAGCCAAGGAAGAATTAGACCGGCTGAAAGGGCCTAATTTCAAATATGAGGCTTTCATAGGTGATCGTAAGCCGCCATTAGATTATCGGAAATAAACGCAATCATGAGTTTGCTATTTCGAGTTTTGATGCTGTTCACTTTATTTGCTCTATTGATGTGCGGCAAACCGAACTCAGATATAAATGAGGATGTAGATTTGGGAATCTGGAATGGTAAAAAAAGCGCAATCGCTTTGACATACGATGATGGACTCCATGTTCACTTGGATAATGTTAGACCAGTTTTAGATGCGTATGATTTGAAAGCTACATTCTATGTACATACTGATTCTGATAGTTTTAAAAAGAGATCATCAGAGTGGAAGGCACTTGCAGATCATGGTCATGAATTAGGAAACCATACTGTCTTTCATCCTTGTGCAGGTAAGTCAAAAGAACGAGATTGGGTTTCTGCTGATAACGATTTAGACAATTACTCTAAAGACGAAATTATAAACGAGATTACAAAAGCCAGTGAAGCGTTAAGTGCTATTGATGGAAAGTCAGAAAGAACATTCGCTTATACATGTGGTGATACAAGTGTATTGGATACTTCATTTGTGGAGGGGATCAAAGGGCTGTTTACAGCAGCGAGAGGAGTGAATAGAGATTTTGATGAATTGGAATCATTGGATATTTATCATCTGAACACTCATTCTATGGCAGGGCATGATGCCGCGCACATGAAAGCTCTAGTTGATAAAGCTATTGAACAAGAGAGGTTATTAGTCTTCTTGTTTCATGGTGTTGGTGGTGAGCATGATCTGAATGTAGAGAAAGAAGATCATGATGAATTGGTCAGATATATCAAGCAAAGAGAGGATGATATTTGGGTGTCAACACTTGTTGATATTTCTTCTTTTATAGGAGAATCGAGTCTTTAATCAACAACAGATACTCATTTTCTGTGTCTATGTAATCTGGCTACTAGGGTTCTTATGGCCTTAATTTAGATTGTATTTGTCTATCGTCTTAAGCGGTTAGTCTATAAGACAAGCCAAACTCATACATGCAAACAACTTCGGAGCGTTTTCCTCATCACAAAAACAACTTGTTATGAGCACATTCATTTATGAAAATCAGAACACCAAGTCTTTTTATAGTATGGCATGGATTGCCTTTGCTATATCCTTTGTCGGAATGGTATGTGGCATCTTCTATATGGAAGGAGATCTTGCCACAAAAGGATTCCTTGTGATGTCTTACTTATTTAGCGTAACATCCTGTTTTACTGTTGCCAAGGTCGTAAGAGATAGACATGAGGCTGATCACTTTTTGAATAAAGTCGAGAAAACTAAGACAGAGAAGTATCTCGCAGAGAACAGCCCTGTACCAGGTATATAATAATTATGCAGACGAGACTCGAATATACTTGAGTCTCGTCTTTTTATTTTTCTAAACCTTTGATCATCTTATCACTAATAAAGACTGACAAGTTGTTCTAAAGATTGCTCTTTAGGGAGAAGAAGCTTCTTTTTAAGTCTATATTTTGACTTTTGAAAACTGGCGGTATTTATACCTAAGAGTCTGGCGCATTCTTTGTCCGTTAGCCCCATCTTTATATATGAAAGGGATCTAAGTTCATTTTGATTTAGATTATCGAATGCACTTTTAATATCAACGTAGAACGACGGGTATACCTGAAGGAAAAAGTACTTAAATGAATCCCAGTTGTTGTCCATTGATAAGCTGTTATCAGCAATTTTCCGGACTGAAGAAAGCTTCTCTGAGATGGCTTGATTACTTTTCGATTCGATCTGAGTCAACATTTTGCGGACACTTCTAAGAGCTTCATCTTTCTTTTCCATAAAGAGCGCAGTGCTTGTCAAGGTTCTTTTGTTAATCTCTAATTCGGCAACTGTTGATTTATGCTCTGCTTGCAGCAACCTCCATTCTTCTTCTGACATTGTAATCTCTGATGTGAGTACTTCGACTTGTTCTTTCTTTTCTCTGTATTTTCCGTAGTAGAGATACAGCACTAAAATGAACACAATTAAACAGAAAAGTAACATGCCAAATGAAGCTGCCACTCGATCATAGAGCTTTCTATTAGTGGCAGTTACTTGAGTTAACTTCTCAGTATATTGGGATGTAAGAAAGGCTAACTGCTTTTGTTCTAGTTTTTGTTCTTTTTTGATTTCGTCAATTTCCTGATTTTTTTGATTGAGAGCTTTATAGGATCTTAATCCGGCCTCAGTCATTCCTAAAGCTTCTTGAGCTTTTGCTTTCCATTCTATAGCTTCTGCTTCATAGAAAGGATTAGATAAGGAAACAGCAAGCTCTTCGGCTTCACGAGCAAAATCAATCGTTACCCCATACTCCTCCCTATAAAAGTTGAGTTCTGCGAGCCCAAGACATGCGGAGGTATAACCTTGGGTAAACCCGATTTCTTTCCAAGCATCATAAGTGAAATCCAAATAGAATTGAGCTTCATCTAATCTTCTTGCTTTAAGTAAAAAGGGAGCATAGAAGGCATACAAGTCCGGTGTCATACCAGAATCTTGTGCTAGATATTCAAAGGCCTGGTCAAAATAGTATTGAGCACTGTCCAATTGGCCTGCATTTACGGAAGTGAGACCTATGTCCATCATCAGGCCACACTGACTACTTGGTTTGACTGCATCCATGTAAGGGATGGCCATTTTCATGTACTCGAGACCAGCTTCCTGATCATCGAGTGGGTGATCATGGAAGCTACCGAGTTCCCTATAGAATGATAGTAGCATAAAGTGGTCATCTAGCTTCCTAGCCAATAAAAGGCCATCAACGATGCATTCTATCATTTTCTCATGCCAATCAAGATGCCCATATGCCATAGTTAAGGCATAATACATCTGAAGTTCTATTGTATCCCGATCATAAAGGTCATCCACATGAGCTTCTAAGAGTGAAGACATAGTTATGTATTCATGCTCATTATATGCCTTCCATGCATCTTCAAGGACAACTGCTAAACTATCATCGGATATTCTGGTATTGTCGCTTTGGGTAAGGACGCTGGTGTTTTCTTGACTGGTTAATATTTGGGGTATTACCAATATTAAAAAGATGAAAACCCCGAGGGATTTCTCTTTAAGCATCGATTGTTTTTTGGTTCGTTGTGGGGTGAAACTATTACGTTTCGCCGTAAATATGCTGCGGGATACTCACTTTAACATCAAAAAGTAAAATATTTGATGGACAATTGATAGACATCTGGCAAAACTTGAGGATATCATAAAAAAAGCTAATACATTGGAGTATAGTTTTCACGGAGGGAATTATTCATTGTTAGTGTTGCGTAACCAAATTAGAACTTTTTCACTGCAACAACTTTGGGTCTGACATCTTCGAAATAGATTAAGAACTCAGGGAACTAACAAATTGAGGGGCGGTGTGGATTACCGCCCCTCTTTTTTGATCTTATCTTACTTAGTCTCTTCCTCAATATCTTTTGTTCCAACATCCATTTTGCAATTACCGTCGATATTATTGCGCATATGTAGATATATGTGAATTTAAGAGACATATTAACTAAAATTCTATTATATTTGTAGTAAGTTGATTTTGTAAATCGCCTCTAAAGCGTACCTGTATACTTACAACGTATCGAATCACATGTCAACCAAAATATTCTCTCAGTGTAGCTTTGTTGATGGGGCTACACTTGAGAGAATGTGATTTTCCCTTTCAAGTTTATTGACCTTTGTATTCTAAGAGTTATACGCGGACCAGTCGATCTCTTGCATACGCTTCTTATCAGGCATCTTTTACTGAATAGCCATATTAACTGTCGAATATCCCCTTAAACAAGATGTTCACTAAAGAAAGCTATTGTTCTTTCCCAAGCTAGCTCAGCAGCTTCCTTGTTATATCGTGGTGTTGTGTTATTATGAAAGCCATGATTGACCTCTGGATACATATGAGCGATGTACTTCTTATTATTTTTCTTTAAGGCCGCTTCATAATCAGGCCACCCAGCATTGACTCGTTTGTCCAGTGCTCCATATTGTAGCATGAGTGGTGCTTGGATCTTTATGACATCTTCATCATCAGGTTGGCCGCCATAGAAAGGAACAGATGCTTTTAATTCAGGTAAGCGGACAGCCATCATATTGGAGATCCATCCCCCGAAGCAAAACCCAACAACACCTACGTGACCATTACATTGAGGATGTGATCGGAGATATTCAAAAGCGGCCATAAAGTCTTCGAGCATTTCATGTCTATCTCTCTTGCGCTGAAGTAATCTACCATCATCATCGTTTCCTGGATAGCCTCCGAGCGGGGTTAGCGCATCTGGCCCGATCGCTATAAAGTTAGCTAAGCCAGCTCTTCGCGTGACATCTTCTATGTAAGGATTCAGTCCTCTGTTTTCATGTACAACCACGATGCCAGGAAGCTTCTCGATATTGCCTTGTGGCAAAGCGAGTAAACCTTTGATTTCGCCACCTCCCTTGGGTGAATCATAAGTCACATAACTTGAGTCGACTCTTGGGTCATCAGATTTGATCTGTTGGGCATCTACATAATTGGGCATTAAAAATGCAAGTATGGAAGGAACCGTTAATCCTCCAACGGCATAAACGGATATCCGATCTATAAACTGTCGACGATCAATTTTGCTATGGCAATAGTAATCATAGATGTCATAAAGGTCCTGTGCTATCTCACTGTCTTTTATACTCATGGCTATTTCTTTGATCTGAAAGTAATAAATAAGTTGGACAGTCTTACAAGGGTTTGTACAGAGGATATTCAAGTTGATACGAAATATTATAATTGGAATTTCTCAGGAGTATCAGATGTAATGCTCTTAATTACTTTTCTGGCTTGTCTCTCCACCAAGACGCGAGAGATGATCCCGTGATATTCATCAACGGTCCAAAGACTGCAGGAGCTAATCCTACAGTAGCAACTTTACCCATGATGATGGATATACCAGTTGCTAATCCCGCATTTTGCATACCTACTTCAAATGCTATAGTGCGACATGATCGTTCTTCTAAACCAAACAGGCGACAAGACCAATATCCTAAAAAATAACCAGAGACATTATGAATTAAACTAACTGCTACAAGCGCTAATCCCATAGTCAACAAATTTTCCCTTCCATTAGCTGTGATGATTAGCAATATGATGGCTATTCCACCCATAGAAAGAAGAGGCAATAGTTTGTCTAACCAAGCTGTCCGACCATAAGCTAGCTTATTAAATATCAATCCTGCAGCAATGGGTAGGATCGTAATCTTGATGATGCCCCACATCATCTGCCAGAAGTCGATTGGTACTAATTGGTCACCAAGTGTTTTCATTAGAACTGGAGTAATCAGTGGAGCAAGTAGAGTAGCGATGGTGGTAAGGGTGACGGAGAGCGCCAAATTAGCTTTGCCGATATATGCCATCACATTAGATGCAAGTCCACTTGGTGAAGAACCTATAAGTATAATCCCTGCTGCTACTTCATGCGGGAATTGAAAGGTCAATGCTAATGCTGCTCCGATAAGTGGCATGATGCTAAACTGACAAGCAAGTCCGATGAATACAGCTTTAGGATTTCTTATAACAGCGCTAAAATCTTTAAGACTCATGGCTGCGCCCATGCCAA
>CALHUZ010000327.1 GCA_938039305.1 uncultured Saprospiraceae bacterium | reverse complement strand
CATTGGCAATAAAAACTTTGCAGGTTTAGCAGCGATCAGTGCGAAAGGTGTTAAAGGAACGAATGAACAAGTCTTTATAGAAGTAGGAGAAGAGGTTTATTATAAGCATTTGGCCCAAGAGATATATCCAGAATCCAGAGCACTAGTAGATGCTCACTTAGCAAAAGGACATACTGTAGCCATCATCTCCGCAGCCACTCCTTATCAAGTCAATCCGATCGCGAGGGACTTAGGAGTGGAGCATGTGATGTGTACTCGGATGGAAGTAAAGAATGGAAAATTCACAGGAGAGATTGTCGAGCCGGCTTGTTGGGGAGAGGGTAAGTCCTTAGCAGCTAAAGACTTGGCTCATCAGCATAATTTAGATCTTGAAAAGAGTTATTTTTATACAGATAGTGCAGAGGATCTTCCTCTTTTAGAAATCGTAGGTCATCCAAGGCCAGTGAATCCTGATAAAGAATTATCATCTATAGCATACCAAAATAACTGGCCAGTATATAGATTCAATGATGAGAACCGACCAGTCGTTTCTAATGTCGCAAGGACATTCTTAGCTTTTGGTAGTATCATACCTGCGGCGATGATAGGAGCCTTGTCTGGGGCTTCCAGTATGTCATGGAGAGATGGAGTGAACTCGATGATCGGGACACTCGGAGATATCGGTACAAAGATAGCGGGTATGAATGTCGTTGTGAAAGGCGAAGAACATATATGGTCTCAGAGACCTGCAGTGTTCTTGTTTAATCATCAGAGCAATGCGGACTTTTTGATTATGGCCAAGCTCTTGAAAAAAGATACTGTAGCCATTGCAAAGAAAGAGTTAGAAATGTCTCCCATTGGCCCATTCTTTAAAGCTGCTGGAGTCATATTCATAGATCGAAAGAATAAAGACAAAGCTATAGAAGCCATGAAGCCTGCTGTGGATGCACTAAGATCAGGTACGTCTATAGCCATAGCCCCAGAAGGTACTCGCAGTAAAGATTATAATCTTGGCTCATTTAAAAAAGGAGCTTTTCACTTGGCTATGGAGGCAGGTGTGCCCGTAGTTCCTATGGTTATCAAGAACGCTCATGATATCATGGCAAAGGGGGCTGCTATGTTGCAACCGGGTCAAGTCGAAGTGGTAATACTGCCACCTATCTCAACAGATGGCTGGAGTAAAAGAACGTTAGATAAGAAAATCGAACAGATTAGAAATATGTACCTGAAAGAATTGGGGCAAGAGGTCAAGGCGTTGCCTTTGAAGTCTGTGAAGTAGTTTAGATCTCCGATTGTTTTACTACTAAGTTCGTTAACTTTTGTTTATAACTTCAGATCTCATTTCGCTGGCCTGCTGATAATTATTTAGATTAAAGTAGAATTTGATTTGAAGTGTCGGGACAGCTAAACTTGTTTGGCTGAAAAATTAAGCCTTCATCTTTGGTATCAAAGACAAGATTTTAGCAAGCTTCATTGCTTGCTTCATTTCACCTTTTATTTTCAATCTACCTTGGATAAAAGCAGTTTGAAATTCTAACTGCCCTGTACCGATTTTCAAGAGATGTTCGTCATCGACAGTAAGTGTCACATCTGGATTAGCCATCGTTCCTTTTCTAATTGATCCAGGAGGTTTATTAAGATTAAGTTGCCATGCGTTAGTAGCCTTGCCGGTGACATTAATCTGATACAATCCAGCATTTGGTTTTAGGAATTTTGGATTATCCTTTAGGTATTTTTTTATATGACTGATGAATTTATCGGACTTAGGTTTTTCAATTTTTGCCTTCTTGGTTTTCTTTTTTCCTTGATAGGCTAAGACATGTTTTTCAAGATAGTTTGCAGATTCTAAAAGGTACTTTGCGAAAACGTCTATGTCAGGCATCGACTTAGCATCTGAAGTTGGGCTGATGGTGATGTGTCCGTCATAACTCAGCACTGTGATGATCAATCCCATACCATCGATGATCGGGGCCATACCCATCACCGTTTGCATTTTATGACCTTGTAGGTAAATAGGAATAGAAGGTCCAGGGACGTTTGTGATCACTACATTGAAAACTGGCTTGTGCATTTTAGATATGTTGAATCTACTGTACATCCTTGATGCAAGATTCGCTACACCAAAGGGAACTGCTTCGGCAAGATTAGAAAGTGTTTTTGCACCTGCTGCATCTTGATAGGTTTTGCCAAGCGTTGTGTTCTCATGTATTTTTTCTAATCTCTCGACTGGATCTACTATATGAGTAGCAAGCTGAACCAGCATCGCAGAGATTTTATTTCCTGTATTGCTTTCGTCAGTTCCAGTACGTGTAGAAATTGGTACCATTGCGACAAGCGGTTGCTTGGGAAGTTGATCTTTATCACTGAGATACTTTCTTAGCGCTCCTGCACATATGGCTAAGATGACATCATTGAGCGTGGTACCCATGATCCTCTTAAGTGCTATGACCCGCTTTAAGTCAAGCATCGCAGTATTCCACTTACGTTGTGCTGAGATGATGCCATTCAGTGGCGTTGCAGGTGCTGAGAATGGAGCAGTAGGTAGATCTATGCTTTGTGTTCGAGTGAGCATACCTGTCTTAATCGATGCTGCGATTCCATTGCCTACGATTGTTGGCAGTTTTAGCGGATTCTTAGCGAAGTCTACTGCACTCTTCATTATAAGTTCTATCTCATTAGGTAGCTTTTTCGGTTTGTATGGTTTGGGAGCTGGCAGCTTTTTTGCTTTTGGAAACATGTCAAAAATCAAGCTCATCATACCGGCACCAGCCATGCCATCTATGGCGACGTGGTGTATCTTGGAAATGATAGCAACAGAGCCTTTGGGTACTTGAGGGATATTGTCAAGACCTTCGACAAATATAAATGACCACAGTGGCCGAGATCGATCGAGCGGTTCACTAAACACGCTGGATGCTAAGTCTCTGAGTTGTTTCCATGCACCAGGTTTAGGCAGTGCTATGTGTTGGAGATGTAGATCAATATTAAAGTTAGGATCATCAACCCAATATGGATAATCCAAACTCATAGGAACAAACATAAGCCTCTTCCGAAGTGTTGGCATCTGATGGATCCTTGATAATAGGACTTCTCTAAAAGTTTCAAATTTTAGTGACCCTTCAATAACGATGACACTACCTACATGCATTGGACTAGTCTCGGTCTCCGCATATAAAAAAGCTGCATCCACTCCACTGATAGGTGTGATATTTTTGTTGTCTAACGGGTTGAGTAGTTTATCTATCATAAGGATGTCTTAAGCTCTATTGCAATATAACACGTTTAACGGGTTTAATTGGTGTAAGACGATTTATGGGTTTATGATGATCGTGCAAATCTGAATTCTTTTCGTCCTTGTGTGCTTAAGTTCCTAAGTACTTAAGTATCGGAAGTTGCTATCGACTTTGATGGACAGTGATTCGTCTTACTTAAAAGAACTTATAAAACATATTAAACCTCAGAAACGTCTAAAATATCACACGCCGACAGAGGTACTTAAGACCATAATTATTTCAGCAATCTAAAGTGACAAAGAAGGATAGAATAGCTTATCCTCTATTTTATTCGCTGGTGCGAAAGGCTCCCAGTTAGATTCATCAAGTTGAAGGCGATCTTTTATAATCTCCATGACTGATGGGTTGACTCCAAGGCCAAGGTGACTTCCTCTTACTTGTATATTTTGATGAAGATCATCTTCTATAGCTTCCATGCAAGTCTCCCATGGGACTACTCCATCTTCTTTGCTATATATAGCAGTTGTAGGAACTGGGGCAGGATCTGGGATGCCTCTTAAGAGTTCTGGATCTACATCTTCAGTTCCTCTGCCATCTGTCAAGAGCTCATAGAGCCACATCGCGTTGTTAGGCTCTGTCACTCCTGCGAATGGAGATCCAAGTGTTATAATTTGGCGGATGAGATTGGGTTTGCGTTTTCCTATTTCCCTGGCAAATACACCTCCCAAGCTCCAGCCGATGATGCTAACTTTTGTTCGATGAGTGAGGAAGATGTCCTCTACTTTTTCAAGTAGCATATCGAGATAGACTTCATTGGCATAGTTGCGACCTGCACCCCATCCATATGAAGTATATCCTATTTTTTTTATGAATGTCCTGAGCGGAGAAGTTGAAACATCTGTAGCCATGAAACCTGGCAATACTAAAACTGGGTGTCCATCACCACTTTTGCTGTTTTTACTGAAGAGTTTGTAAGGGAAAAATGTCCCAAACTCAAAGAGTGCTCTATGCCCTTCGGTTGCCAACCAAAACAATGACGGCTTCTTTATCCCACTAGAAGATATATCTTCTGTTTCTACCATAGATTAAGACTTTTTGTCTTCACATCAGGGTTTTTATAAGACTTGACCCAGATGATAAAGACAATATAAAAGTAGCAGTTTGCTACCACTAACCATACATTATATAAGACAATTAATTATTCACTTACACTCTGTATGGTCAATAATATAAATGCTAATTGTCATACATAAGTTCCGAAATGCCTATCCGGCTTATGTATTGTGGCTCAAATTAATAAGAAAAGCGGTGACACAACTGTTTGCATCACCGCTTTAAAGTATACTAAACTTATGTTTTTATCAGCTCTTAGTTCTTGCTGAAGAGACCTGTGAAGCGCTTTGTGCTCTTCTTCATCTGTCCCTTGATCATCTCAAGTGTATCGAACATAAGGTCTTGCTGATTAGCAGCTAACTTAAGACCGCCTTGGATAGCTTTCTCAGTTACATTCTGCCATTCTGCACCTCTCTTGATTGAGAAGTCTACAACATCTTCTGATGTTTCGTACGCAAAGTTATTAGCTGACTTCACTGCACCTTTTACTTGGTCAAGTCCTTTGTTGATCTGATTGTTGATATTGATATCTGTTATTTTCTTAGCCATGATATTCTATTTTTAGAAAACTGATTTTAAAATGAGGTTGATTACTTATTGATCTTCTTTGCTTGAGCGATCCAAGACTTAACATTAGCACCTCTTAAAGCTGTACCAGTTGCTTCTATCTTGTTCTCTATTGTGGCTGCTGAAGCATTAGCTATTTTGCTGATCGTTTTATATCCGATTGAGATAAGAACTTTCTCCATCTTCGGGCCGATGCCATCGATGATCTGAAGATCGTTAGCTTTAACTGTTGACTTTGCTGTTGCTTTCTTAGCTGTTGTCTTTGAAACTTTAGCAGCTACTTTCTTAGCTCTAACTGCTACTTTTTTAGTAGGCTTTGCGATTGTTGCTTTTACCTCTTTAACAGGTGCAGGGATAGCAGGAATCAGTTCGTTAAGTTCCGTCTGAACTGCATCAATCTTCTCTTCTGCAGTTTTCTTGAATGACTCTATGTTCTTAACAGCTTTCTTTCTGTACTTAGCGATTGCTTTGTCATTCCATCCGATTAACTTCTTAAACCTTACTGTTCCGAAGTCAAACTGATCTTTCAAGCTTTCGATAGTATCAAACATGATATCTACTTGCTTCTCGATGATCGGCTCTGTCTTCTTAACACTCTTTGCGAATAACTTCTGGTACTTCTCACCAGTGATCACGGTGCTATCTATAAGAGACTCTGATCCGTTGATTAATGCACAGTTAAGATCTGTAAGAGTATTCTTTACGCTTACTTTCTTAGTTGTCTTTCTTCTTTTGGTAGCTGTTGCTGTCGCCATGGTATTTATGATTTATTAGATATTCTTAATAATGATGATACAAAGATGAATTAGGCGAGTTACAGATGAGTTACACTTTCGTAAATGTAGGGCCAAGAAAAGGGATTAATCTTATAATCATCTGTGCAACAGGTAGTTATAGGAGGTTGTATTATAAATTCGGAGTAGAAAAAGTAGATTGCCTGCAGTCGAACTATCTTGTATGTGTTCTTAGGATATCGTTTTTCGCAACAAATATTGGATCAAAAAATGAAGTATATGCCTATACCATAATGATTGCGCCTCAGGACGGGATAACAATAACTAGCCTTGATTAATTGATACGTATGTATAGTACGCGTACTTAGGATAGGCAGATTTAAAATGTCAGATTAAGAAAGATCAATTATCATCCTCGCTCGATGGATCAACAATATCAAAATCTTGATTGTCATTATCATCGTCATCATACTTTTCACCATATTCTTCTTTTATATCGTCTTTCAAGTTACCATCATCATCATAGTCATCATCTTGTTCTATGATTTCTTGTGCCAGAGCTTTGGTCATTCGAACTAAGTAATGTTTTTCATCTGTCTCAAATGGCAATGCACTAACGAACTTGCCTTCGATATTTTTAAAGGTGATCAGATGCCTATCAAATCCATAAGGATAGTTAAGCTTGATTTGCTCTTGAATAGCTTCATCTAATTTTTCATAATTTTTGATAACTCGTGGCTTACTCATGGTATGGGTGTTTTTTTAATTTTAAAAGAGTCTATTCTTCTTCGTAATAATCATATAAGTATGACTTTTTAGAATATCGTTCATGATTAATAATCCGAGGCTTTTTCTTCTTCTTAGGCTTTTCAATTTTAAAAGATTCAATTTCGACCTCTTTTACGTTGTCCTTGAATTTCTTAATCTTTTTCATTTTTACTAAACTTTTGTGTTTGTATCTACCACGATAGTAGATATGCGAAAATTAGTGGTGCAACAATTGTTGCATCAGATTCTATTATAAATTTTGGTGTATCAACCGAGAGCTTGCCCCAAGTTATTTTTTCATTAGGGACAGCTCCTGAATACGAACCATAGCTTGTAGTACTATCACTTATTTGGCAGAAGTAAGACCACATTGGGATGTTTTCTTTTTGAAGATCTTGATGTAACATAGGTACAACACAGATTGGAAAATCTCCAGCTATACCTCCGCCTATTTGAAAGAAGCCTATACCTTTGTCTTCTGCATTTTCTTCATACCATTTAGATAGATACATCATGTATTCGATACCTCCCTTTACAGTCTGGGGCGACCATCCATCTTGGATACAATAGGAAGCAAAAAAGTTTCCGCAGGTACTATCTTCCCATCCTGGAACAATGATGGGAAGATTTTTTTCTGCGGCAGCTAAAAGCCAACTATCTTTTGAATCAATTTGATAACTTGCTTTTAGAGAATCGTCTAACAATATTTTATAGAAGTATTCATGGGGGAAATATCTTTCACCTAACTGATCAGCTGCTTTCCAAACTCTAACTAAGTGATCTTCGATTCTTCGCATGGCTTCCATTTCTGGTATACACGTATCGGTCACTCTGTTATAGTGATTGTCGAGTAATTCTTGTTCCTGCTCTGGTGAAAGATCGCGATAGTTAGGTACTCGCTTGTAGTGATCATGTGCTACAAGGTTAAATACATCTTCTTCAAGATTAGCGCCTGTACAAGTGATGATGTGCACTTTGTCTTGTCTGATCATCTCTGCTAGAGACTTGCCGAGCTCAGCTGTACTCATGGCCCCTGCCAAGGTGATCATCATTTTATGGCCATGCTTTAGTTGGGATTCATAGGCTTGGGCGGCATCAACTAAGGCCGCAGCATTAAAGTGCTTGTAATGTTCCACTATAAAATTGGAAATTGGCCCTTTAGTCATCTGTATAATTTATTAAACCATTGATAGAATTGGCCTTGTAAGAAAGCATCTTATAGTATAGTTTAGCCGCTAAATATTGTGGTGCATTCATTCCTTGGATTGGCGCTAATTCAACAATATCAAAACCTACAACATTGCGTTCAGCGAATACTTTTTTTAAATAATTGATCATCATATACCAGTCCATCCCACCTGGTTCTGGTGTTCCAGTAGCTGGCATGATAGAAGGATCAAAAGCATCGAGATCTAAGGTAATGTATACTTGCTGTGTCATCTGACTAATACTTGCATCCATCCATCCTTGGCCATATTCATTGATGTCTTGCATGAAGTAGCACTTCATCGGATCGAGGTGTTCATTCTCGCTACTGTCCATACTTCGGATACCCACTTGGATAAGATTGCAATTCTTACTTACGTCATATACAGCGCATGCATGATTGTATGCCGTGCCCTCGTATGTAGGACGAAGATCAGCATGCGCATCTATCTGGAGTACTGTGATGTTATCGTAATGCTCATAAAAGGCCTTGATGATGGCGATGCTGATACTGTGCTCTCCTCCAAAGAAGGTCAAGAGTTGATCATGTGTACTAAGTAGCTCTTTGGTGCTTTTGTAAACGGCTTCATACATTTCTTTTGGGCTATTAAAGCCAGAAAGAACAGGCAAAATATGAATGCCTTTTTTATAAACTTCACTATCAGTTTCTATATCATAGAGCTCCATATTTGCGGCAGCATCCATAAAGGCGTCGAAGCCTTTGTCTGCCCCTTTGCCCCATGAGCTAGTGCCATCATAAGGTATGGATTGAAGTAATATCCGAGAAGATTCTAAGCTCGCATATTTTGGGTCAATGCCACCGAAGGTTTTCATGTCTCCATTCTAATTTTAAATGATCAGTAACCTAGTATTTTAAACATATCATCAACTGTCTGTTCTGCTCTATATAACCTATCAACGATATTTCCTTTTTCATCTCTATCAACTATCACATGCTTCGGAGATGGAATCAAACAATGCTTGATTCCTCCATATCCACTTATAGAATCTTGATAGGCACCAGTGTGAAAGAACCCAACGTATAGAGGTTCTCTGTCGGTCTTACTATAAGCCGGAAGATGAACCTGTTGGTTAAGGTCTTCTGAATTGTAATAATCAGAATGATCACAACTGATACCTCCTATATTGACTCTTGTGTATTCATTATTCCATTTGTTAATAGGAAGCAGGATGAACTTCTCGTAGATCGACCAAGCATCGGGGATGGTGTTCATCAGACTGTTGTCAACCATGTACCAAAGTTCAGTGTCGTTCTGTTGCTTTTGCTCTAATACTTGAAATATAATAGCTCCACTTTCACCTACTGTATATTTACCAAATTCGGTAAATATGTCTGGTTCCTCTATATCTTCTGCTACACATGTATCTTTTATGTTACTTACTATTTCATTGATTATGTATTCGTAGTCATATTCAAAACCGAGATTGTTGCGGATCGGAAATCCTCCACCTAGGTTGAGGGCTCTTAAGCTAGAGCACTCCTTTTTCAATTCAACAAATAGCTTTAACGCTTTTTGAAATTCGCCCCAGTAATACATGGTATCCTTAATGCCAGAATCCACAAAGAAGTGTACCATCTTGAGGTCAAGCTTTTCATTATTCTTGATTTTCTCTTTATAAAATTCTAAAATCTCAGATTGACGGATTCCTAATCTTGAAGTATAGTAGGCACTTTGTGGTTCTTCATCTATAGCAAGCCTCAGACCTATTTTGATCTTACTTTTAGATCTACTTAACTTTTTAACAAGTCTTTCAACCTCCTCCATAGAATCTAGTATCGTAACTGAATTTTTAAATCCTAATTTATTGAGCTTCAATATTTTAGATAAATAATCGTCAGTCTTATAGCCATTATGTACAAGTATAATTTTCTTAGATATAAGTCCATCTTTGAAGAGCTTTAATATTAAGTCTATATCAAATGATGATGACGTCTCAATATGAACACCTTCCTTAACTGCTGATTTTACAACGTGTGAGAAGTGACAACACTTCGTACAATAACAATAGTAATAACTACCCTTATATTTGTTCTTTTTAATTGATCTGTTGAAGAGATTGCGAGCTCTTTTGATTTGTTCTCCTATACGAGGGAGATACATCAATCGGAGTGGGGTACCATACTTTTCTATAAGATATTTTAAGGAAATTCCATGGAACGACAGATCGCCGTCATGTAGATCAAAACCGTCCTGGGGAAAATAATAGGACTGATCTATTAGATTGAAATATGTATTTTTCATTCTTCCTAAAAATCATAAATTGATTATGGTCATTGATGGGTTAAATAAAGCGCATTTAATTGAAGCCACAACTACAATTCGCAATATTTTTTCAATATATTTTTAGGTAGATAGGAGTCCAAAAAACAAGAGCTTAAAGACATCGTTAAACACGGATATATAAGTTATTGAAAATGACCAACTTATGTTTTTCAGTTGTTACTTTTTCAAAATGCCTAGGTGTAAAATCCTACCACCTGTTTGGTTGACTGGACTTACACTTTTTCCTATTACTACACCTTTTTCGGGACTAACGTAATCCTTAAGTTTCTTCCCAAATATATCTTTGATACTTGCTATAATTCCACCTTGCTCTATAATTTGTCTAAGGTCAACTGGTATAGTTAATAGCCCTCCTGTATCGGTATAGATCCATATGGACCTTTCGCATAACACAGTTTCTGTATCTGTCTCTATCATTTCATCTTCTATCATCTTAAGATAACAGAGTACGTTGTGAATACCATGAACACCACTTCTGATAAGACGCCTTTGAAATGTACTTGGATTTCCAACTTCAAGTGTAATCGCAGGTATCCCTAACTCATCTGCAGCTCCTCGTAGCGTACCATCGGATGGAGGGTTGTGAACTATAATATCTGCATTCTGAAGTTCGGCTAATTTTTTTACTATCGGTTGACTCATGTCAGCTCTAACGTAGTAACTATTGATTCTGCCAGTACTAGCAGTATGAAGATCTAAGAGGTAGTCAAATGACTTTACTAACCTCTCTATGAATCGATGAGCATAGACTTGGCTAATGTTTCCATCTTCCTTACCTGGCATGATGTGATTGAGATC
The DNA here is from genome assembly GCA_938039305.1 of uncultured Saprospiraceae bacterium. Lineage (GTDB taxonomy): Bacteria > Bacteroidota > Bacteroidia > Chitinophagales > Saprospiraceae > JAJRXG01. The sequence goes on along the minus strand of CALHUZ010000327.1, from coordinate 745 downwards.
TACACCATCGTTGAATCTTCTTTGCTTTCGCATAAAAGATGGGACATTAACTACAGGTACTCCGACTATAGTGCCGCTGAGTTCAGCTACATCTATTTCATTGAAGAGGCGATGGATGACCGATATGCCGTTTAATTCATTACCATGAACAGCGGCAGTGATGCCAAGAATAGGTCCATCCTTAATACCTCGAGCCACCATGACTGGGATGTTAATGGGGCTACCGAATCCATCGGTTATAATCTTTAACCAATAGTGAGCTATCGTGCCCTTTGGTGTTTCATTTATATTTAATGATAATATCGTTGGTATATTTTTATCTTCCTTCATCTGCATATTTAAATAATTTTTTGACTGTTTTTTCAACGAGAGGATTGCCATTTTTGCTTTCTCCACTTATAAAACCTCCGATACTAAGCGTATTGATCTCTGATAGAATTCTCTTACCGTTGTCATCCATTAGTGTATCAATGCCATACATGAATATGCCAGCTTTTTTCAAATAGGGACTTAATTTTTGGATGATATAATGTTCGTTTTTGGTTGGATTCGATGGGATAGCTCTTCCTCCTTGTGCTATGTTACAAAGCCATGAACCCTCCGCTGGAATTCTAAGTACGCTTGTCATGATCTCACCATCTACAATAAGAATCCGTTTATCTCCCTCAGTTACATTTTTGAGATACTTCATCGACAGATATCCTTCTGTCTTTAGCGGTTCACTTATACTTTCTAAATACTCCTC